>CAYVMM010000005.1:0-30867 GCA_964452535.1 uncultured Gammaproteobacteria bacterium
CTCGCCGCCCTTGACCTCTCCACGGCTCGGTTCACCGTGGCCGAGCCCGAGGACGCCGAATCGCTTACCGGTGAGCTGACCCGTCTGGAGCCAGCCGAACTCCTGATTCCAGAAGGCACGACCTTGCCTGATGAGGCGCTTGCCCACGCCCGAGAAAGGGTCCGGGAACGCGGCGAATGGAGCTTCCGCTCCAACACGGCATGGGAGTTCCTAACCGAGCAGTTTGGTACCCACGATCTGTCCGGCTTCGGCTGCGACGATCTAAAGTGCGCGATTCGCGCGGCCGGAGCGCTGCTGGTCTACGTTCAAGAGACCCAGCAAGGGCTCCTCCCCCACCTGCGCTCCCTCACTCCGGAGCGTTCCGAAGAGACCGTGCTCATGGATGCCGCCACCCGGCGCAATCTGGAGATCGATCGGACCCTTTCCGGAGAGGGACCCACCCATTTGGTCGGGGTGCTGGACCGGACGAGGACCCCCATGGGGGCCCGCCTTTTACGCCAGTGGCTAACCCGACCGCTTCGTAACATCGAGCAATTGAAACGCCGGCATCGAGCAGTGGCCTCCCTGCTCGATACCGGCGACTACGCTGGCCTCCAACAGATCCTGGCAGGCGTGGGGGATATCGAGCGCATCCTGACCCGGGTGGGGCTAGGATCGGCCAACCCCCGGGATCTCAAGATGCTCCAACAGAGTCTCGCCGCCCTGCCCGATCTCCAGGGGACCTTGAGCCAGCACGATAGCCCCCTATTGGCCGAGCTATCCGACACCCTGCTCCCCCAACCGGAGTGGGTGGCGCACTTGGAAAAGGCCCTCGTGGACCAGCCACCCGCTACAGCGCGGGAAGGCGGATTTATCCGCAGTGGGTACGATCCCGAGCTCGATGAGCTCCGCGATGTGGGGGAGAACGCAGGAGCGTACCTCAGTCGTTTGGAAGCTGAGGAAAGGGATGCGAGCGGCATCGACAACCTGAAGGTGGCTTACAATAAGATCCATGGCTATTACATCGAGGTCTCCAAATCACGCCTGGACCGCGTACCGGAACGGTATATCCGTAAGCAGACCCTCAAAAACGCCGAGCGCTTCATTACACCGGAGCTCAAGCAATTCGAGGAGCAGGCCCTATCGGCGGCCGAGCGCGCCCTAGCCCGGGAAAAGGCCCTCTTCGAAGCGCTCCTAAACGCGCTCAAGGCCGATCTCGCCACCCTCCAGCCCCTGGCTCAGGGTCTCGCTGAGATTGATGTTTTGGCCGATTTTGCCGAGCGTGCGGAGACCCTGGACTACGTCCGGCCGCAATGGCGGGGAAATCAGCCACCAGTCATCCGTGAAGGGCGTCACCCGGTCGTCGAAAAGGCAGACACTGCCCCTTTCGTGCCCAACGATCTTGCGCTGGATGAAGATCGACGCATGTTGCTGATCACGGGGCCCAACATGGGAGGGAAGTCCACCTTTATGCGTCAGATGGCCTTGATCGTCCTCATGGCCCACGCTGGATGCTTCGTCCCCGCCAGCGAGGCCCATCTGGGGGGTGTGGACCGCATCTTTACCCGCATCGGGGCACAGGATGATCTGGCTTCGGGACGATCCACATTCATGGTGGAAATGAGCGAGACCGCCAACATCCTGCACAATGCGAGCCCCGAATCGCTCGTGCTCATGGACGAGATCGGTCGTGGCACCTCGACCTTTGACGGTCTCGCTCTGGCGTGGGCGAGTGCCGAGCACCTGGCCGAGGCCAACCGGAGTTGGACCCTATTCGCTACCCACTATTTCGAGCTCACCGAGCTGGCCGAGCGCTTGCCGACGGTGGCCAATGTCCACGTGGCAGCCCGCGAGCACGACCACGGGCTGGTCTTCCTGCACAGTGTCCGAGAAGGGCCCGCCGACCGCAGTTACGGGCTCCAGGTGGCCTCATTGGCGGGTCTTCCCGAAACCGTCATTGATCGGGCACAGGCCCTCCTTTCGGAGCTGGAGCGTGAAACGGGGTCCCCTCCGCCTTCCCCAGCGACAGGAAGGGATCCAGCCTCCCCCCAGCTCGATCTCTTCGCGAGGGCAACCTCCCCGGTAGTAGAGGCCCTCCGGGAGGTGAACCCGGACCATCTTACTCCCAAGCAAGCCCTGGAGCTGATTTACGAGCTCCACCAGCAAGCCCGAGACGAAGAAGGCTAAGGGATGCCCCATGAGCTCCTTGCGGACGCCTCCCATAGATTATTGCTGGTCAATGAAGCCATTAGACAATAGGGCCTCCAGATCCGCCTCATCAAGAAGCGGAACCCCCAATTCCCGCGCCTTATCCGCCTTGGAGCCGGGATCGGAGCCCACCACCACGTAGTCCGTTCGCCCCGAAACCGAACCGGAGACCCGGGCCCCTCGGGCCTCCAGTGCCTCCCTCACTGCCTCTCGAGACCAGCTCTCCAAGGTTCCGGTCACCACCAAGCGCAGTCCCGAGAGATCATCTCCTGATTCGGCCTTTCTGTCCGATCGAGGCCAATGGACCCCCGCTTCCAGGAGCCCGTGAATCACCTTCCGATTCTTCTCCTGGCGAAAGAAGGTCACGATGGAATCGGCCACTTCTGGGCCGATCTCGGGGATGGCTTCGAGCTCCCCCCGAGAGGCCTCCATGATCCGGTCAAGATCGCCCATTTCACGCGCGAGGAGCTGGGCCGTGGCCTCCCCCACTAGATCAATCCCCAGGGCATAGAGGAATCGAGGCAGCGTGGTCGCCTTACTGGCCTCAATCGCTGCCAACAAATTGCGCGAGGATTTTTCGGCCATTCGGTCCAGCTTCTGGAGGGTTCCCAACGAGAGGTGGTAGAGATCCACCGGGGTCTGAACCAGCTCCCGCTCGACAAGCTGCTGGGCCAGCTTCTCTCCCAACCCCTCAATGTCCATGGCACGCCGACTGGCAAAGTGGAGGATAGCCCCCAAGCGCTGGGCCGGGCAGGAGAGTCCCCCTGTACAGCGAGCGTCGACCTCTCCCTCGGGACGGAGGGTCTCAGAGCCACAGCTGGGGCAAGCCGCCGGCAGCTGGTAGGGCCTCGCATCGGGCCTTCGCCGGCTCTTAATGACCCGCACCACCTCCGGGATCACGTCGCCAGCACGCCGGACCCAGACGTAATCCCCTTCCCGCACGTCCTTCCGGTCCACCTCGTCCTGATTGTGAAGGCTGGCCCGGGATACGGTGACCCCGCCAATCTCTACCGGATCCAAGTGGGCAATGGGGGTAATCTTGCCAGTCCGGCCCACGGAGGCTTCAATCCTGTGGACCCAGGTCATCTCTTCCAAAGGGGGGAATTTGTGCGCGAGGGCCCAGCGTGGCGAGCGAGCGATCTGACCCAGCTCCCGTTGGAGATCGTAGCGGTCCACCTTGTAGACTGCCCCATCCGCTTCGTAGCGGAGCTCATGGCGCTGCTCTAATAGCTGCCGATAAAAGGCGAGACCTTCCTCGATTCCCCGAGTCCGCTCGATCTCCCGAGGCAGGGGGAAGCCCCACTCCCGGAGTCGGGCTAGGACCTCACTGTGCCGCTCGGCAATAGGCTCAGAAATCCACCCCAAGCCATACACCGAGATCTCCAGGGGACGCTGGGCAGGGATACGGGGGTCGAGCTGGCGCAGACTGCCCGCGGCGGCGTTACGGGGATTGGCGAACTCTGGGTAGCCCTCTGCACGGCGGCGCTCGTTAAGCTCCCGGAAGCGGTCTTTGGCCATGCATACCTCGCCCCGGACCTCCAAGACCTGGGGCCAGCTCGACCCCAGCAGCTCCATGGGGATCTGGCGAATGGTCTTGAGATTGGACGTGATGTCCTCACCCCGAAGGCCATCGCCCCGGGTGCCCCCTCGGACGAAACGGCCGTTCTCGTAAAGGAGAGTTACCGCCAGACCGTCCAGCTTGGGCTCCACGGAATAGTCCAAGACACTTTCCGTTTGGAGCAGAGAGCGAACCCGCCGATCGAACTCATAGACCGCCTCTTCCTCAAAGGCATTTTGCAAAGAAAGCATGGGAACTTCGTGATGGATCTCGGGGAATTCCTCGAGCGGTTCAGCCCCGACGCGCTGGGTGGGCGAATACGGGGTCACCCATTCCGGGTGGCGAGCTTCTATTTTCTCGAGCTCCTGGAAAAGGCGATCGTATTCCAGATCCGGAATCTCTGGATCATCTAGAACGTAGTACCGATAATTATGGTAGTTAATCCGCTGCCTCAGCTCCTGGAGGCGCTGGTACTGTGGATCTTGCTCGGCGGATTCGGCCATTTTTCGGTCTTCCTTCCAGCCAGGCTCAGGTCTGCGCCCCTCAGGGGATCGATCCTCTTGGGCAGGAACCGCCGGGCAGCGGTCTAGCCCTCCTTGGCCCCACTAACGGACGGTCAGGCAGGGGGATACATCAGGGGTCCCTTGGGGCCGAGGGGCCAGCCCAGCAACAACCATCCGGTAAGCAGGAGGAGCCATACAGCCAGGAAGCCCAAGGTGTACGGCAGCATGGTCGCCACTAGTGTGCCCAGCCCCCCGCCAGGGGCATAGCGCTGCATCAGGGAAAGGACAATGATCAGATAGGGGTTGAGCGGTGTGATCACATTGGTTACCGAATCCCCTACCCGATAGGCGGCCTGGGTCAGCTCCGGACTGATCCCAGCCTGCATGAGCATGGGGACGAACACTGGGGCAACAAAGGCGTACTTGGCCGAGGCAGAGCCAATGAGGAGATTGGCGAGACCGGTCATCCCCACCAACGCCCCCATGAGGACCGAAGGCGGGAGCGCCAAGGCCGCGAGAAAGTCGCCGCCAACGATGGCCAGCATCTCGCCCAGATGGGAATAGCGGAACGCCTCGATAAACTGGGCAGCGAAGAACGCGAGCACGATATAGGGGCCCATATCGGCCATTGTCCGTCCCATGAGGCCAGCGGCATCCCGGTCCGAGCGAATGGCACCTACCGAGACTCCATAGGCAATGCCCGGAACGGCGAATATCAGCAAAAGCAGAGGGACAATCGCTTCTACCCAGCGAGGGAAGCGCTCCCCTGCCCCGTACAAGGGGGCCCCTGGCATCCCGATCAGAAGACCCAAGACGAGCGCCACCAACAGCAGAGCCCATCCCGCACGGCGTAAAGCCCGGGCTTCGGTGGCGGGGTCGGTCCGGTGCGCGCGCTCGGTAACCACCTCTCCTGCCCGTTCCAGGCCCTGGCTTCCCAGTCGTGGCTCCACCCAGCGCGCGGTAATCCCCCAGCCCACCCAGGGCAGGATCGCCGTGGAAGCCATCATGAACCACCAATTGCTGGTAACCGCAACCTGATAATCGGGATCCAGGATCTGGGCTCCGGCTGTGGAAAGCCCGGCCAGGAGGGGGTCCAGACCGGTTATCACCAGATTGGCGGAAAAGCCGGCCGATACGCCGGCAAAGGCCACGGCAATTCCAGTGATAGGGGAACGACCTTGGCTTGCGTAGAGGGCCGCAGCTAGAGGCGGAAGCACCACATAACCGGCATCCAGGGTCAGGGAGGAAAGGATACCCACAAAGAGGAGGACAGGGGTAACCAGGGGCGGGGGAACTCGCCCCATGGAGCGCTCAATGAGGGTCGGAAGAAGCCCCGAGCGCTCCGCCAATCCGATCCCAAGCATCGCCACCAGAACTAGCCCGAGCGGGGGAAAGGTGACAAAGTTCTCCACCGCGTGAGCGAATAGCCACCAGAGGCCCGCACTATCCAGCAAGCCCCGGGCTGCAACTACCTCGGTAGCGGTCTTGCCCTCTTCCATCACGGTTTTCTCCACAGCCCAGTCCCAGGAATCGGCGAGCTGAGATAGGCCAATTACCGCGATGGTGGCTAGGAAAAACAGAGTAATCGGATCAGGCAGCCGGTTCCCGAGGCGCTCTAGGCGACTGAGCCAGCCCTCTCCTGTACGCACTCTGACCCGCTCCTTACCCTCAAATAAGTTACCAAGAGGAGCACAAATCAAGTCACCGGAACCGGCCCGGTAACGGGGGATCCGTTCCGGGGGACCTCACTCTGCGAGCACCCCCCCAGTCGCTCCTCACCCGTTACCGGGTCGGAGCCCCATGCCATGGAAAAACGTTCGCCCCCTTAGTAGGTATCGTTCGATTTGCTTGGCCCTGTCGTCCTGGAGAGCCGCCGAAAAGGGCCGTTGCCCTCGCTGAGAGCAGACCCCCTGCCATCAAATGGCCCGGTCGAAGCACACCAAAGACTCCACATGGGATGTATGGGGGAACATATTGGCGATGCCAGCGGTAGTTAGGCGATAGCCGGCATTGACGAGAATAGCGGCATCTCGGGCTAGCGTGGCCGGGTTACAGGAAACGTAGACAATGCGCTGAGGGCGAATGCGACCGGCCAGCTCCTTGACTGGCCCAACAGCACCCGAGCGCGGAGGATCTAGCAAGACCTTGCTTAGACTTCGGGCAAGCGGCAGCTCGCCCAAGGGAACCTCCTCGAGATCCACTGAGTGAAAGGCAGTGCACTCGCTCAAGCCATTCCTCTGCGCGTTGGCCCTTGCCCTACTTACCAGGTCCGAGTCCCCCTCCAAGCCAATCAGGTGAGCGCCATTTGTGGCCAGAGGGAGGGAAAAGTTGCCAATACCGCAATAAAGGTCGGCCACCCTCTCTTCCGGCAGGGGATCGAGGAGAGCAATTGCCCGGGCCACTAGCTCCCGGTTGATCCAGGGATTAACCTGGATAAAATCGGTACTCCCAAAGCCGATCCGAACCTCGAACGCCTCCAAATCGTAAAACAACTGGGCCGGACGCTCAGGATCAATAGGGGCAGCCGTATCCGGTCCCTTGGCTTGGGTCTCCACCACAACGCCCTGGTCTTCCTGGAACCGAAGGAGCCGATCTCGATCTTCCTCGGTAAGTGTAGTGAGATGGCGCAGGACCAGAGCCGCGTCGCCTTGACTAGCGATCACTTCGGCCTGAGGAACCCGATCCGGCCGGCTCATGCCCGCCACCAGGCCTTTCAAGGGCTCGATGAGGGCGTCTAGACGGGGCTCTAGGATGGGGCAGCGCGCCATCTGGGTGACAAACCTTCCGGCCCGTTCCCGGAATCCTACCAATACCCCCTTCTTGGCTACCTGACGGATGCTTAGCCGAGCCTTTGCCCGGTAGCCCCAATAGGGTCCGTCGATGGGCGTTTCTCGATACTCGGGCGAGGCACCGGTAGTCCGCTGGAGGGTCTCGAAGAGCCTCCGTTCCTTAGCAACCACCTGGGCCATGGGGTCAAAGTGCTGGAGGGAGCACCCGCCGCAAGTGCCGAAGACCGAGCAGGACGGCTCCACCCGCTCAGCGCTAGACTCCAAGATTCGGATCGCTTGCCCTTGATCGAAGTGGCGACCGCGCTTGGTCCGGCGGATGACAACCCACTCCCCGGGCAGAGCCCCTTCCACGAAGACCACCTTTTCTCCGAGCCGACCAACGCCACGGCCCTCGTGATCGAGATCGTCAATCCGGACCTCCAATCCTTCGGCGGCTTCGGCATCAGCTGCCACACTTTTCCTCCCAAGCCTGAGCGAAATCCTGCAGGTGGGGGCGGCCGCTATTGATGAGATACTCATAGAGGCGAGCCTGCTCGGTAACCGCCTCATCGGTACCAAGGGCCCCTGTATTGACCAGCCAAAGGAGATACAGCCCGTAGGTATTCAGGGCATCGGTCTCGCAGTAATCACGTATGCGTTGGATCTCGCCGTCCAGCCAAGCCTCCACTACCTGGGATCCCTCCATTCCCATCTTGCCGGGAAGACCAGCGAGGAGAGCGACCTCATCAAGGGCCCCGAAGGCACCACCCTGGTAGCCGGAAAGCACATCCATCAGATCGGTATGCCTTCTGTGAAAACGATTTAAGTAATTATTAAAGCGAAATTCGCGCTCGCTTTGGCCCTCCTCCCAGTACTGAGGAGCCACTACCCCTTGGAAAAGGCTGCGGTAATGCAGGACAGGGAGGTCGAATCCAGAACCGTTCCAGGAAACCAGAGTAGGAGTATAGCGCTCCAGCCCGTCGAAGAAATGCTGGATCAGCTCGCCTTCTGAGCTCGCGCTTTCCCCAAGCGACCAAACCCTAAGGCCCCCTTCCAGGCTCGCATGACGAAAGACTACCGAAATCGCTACCACCCGTTGCAAGTGATGGCGCAGGAGCTCGCGCCTGCCTGCCGTACGGTGATGGATCGCTTGCATGGCTCGGATCTTTTCAGTATTGGGCAGGCCTTCCAAGCCATACAATCGGCTTCCGCCCTCAACATCGGGGACCGTTTCAATATCGAAGGCCAAGACATTCATGGGTAGCCAAACCCCCTGCCCAGGCCATCCACAACCCCCTTCACGATTAGAAGGTCCCAACTCGCAGCTCTAAACACGATCGCCCCCGTCGCGCCTCACCCGTTACCGGGCCGGCCCCGGTGATTTAATTGATGTTTCTCTTGATAGACAGGCCTTAGCCCGAGTAGATACCGCTTCATCGGGCGAATCTAAGGCAATCGGGGCCCATCCGCCAATCGCCCGCTAAAGCGGTGCCTCAAAGAACGGCACCGTAGGCGCCCCATTTATGGGGCGAATGCCCGGTATGGGCACCCTGCTCGCCTACCTCGGTTAATTAACCCCTGTTACCACTTTGGGCGGAAATAAGAAAACCGTATTAGAAGGGAGCCAATTGTGGATACAAACCTATTTTTGCTTCTTCAAGCGCTCAAGGTGCTTACGAGCAATAGGGTCTCCTTGTGCCGCAGCAAGCCGGAACCAGTGGCGCGCAGCCAAGAGATCAGCCTGGCCGGTGATCCCTTGCTCTAGGAATTCCCCATAACTCCTTTGGGCCGGGGGCAAACCGGCTTCTGCTGCTCGTTTCATCCAGTAGACCGCTTGCGCAAGATCCCGCTCTATCCCTTGACCGCGCAGGTACCGGTTAGCGAGGTGCCGCTGAGCTCTCGGTTCGCCCTCTATGGCATCCGCACGGAGAGCACGGAGCCTTTCCCGGTCATCCCCTAGCCGCATGGCTTAATCGTCCCCATTCAATCGGGCATTGCGAGCCCATTCTCAAGCTCAGGTTTACTTTTTAATCTCATGACCCAATCGGCTCTCGACCGATTCCACCTTCCGAGCCAAGGTTCCCGTGACCCCTTCTTGGTAGTCCATGGTAAGCACGGTGTAAAAACGTTGGCTGTCCGCTTCCACGATGCGCTCGCAATCCCTGACCAGATCCAGGATTTCCTCCAATTCTCCCTCAATCTCAGTTCCCATAGCCGTTACCCGATACTCAAGACCGCTTTTATCGATCCGATCAACCACACGAGCCACTATATCCCCCACATGACCGCTCGGATGGGTAAGCGGGATTACCGAGTAGTTTGCTGTATACGCCATACTTTTCTCCCCTGTTCGTGGACTAGTAAAGAGGGATCCGGAATGCCCCAATCAAGTGCCGATAAGGCCCACTGTCCGGTCCTGGCATGAAAGCCATTCCTCGTACGCCTGGCTACCTGAAGGCGAGTATTAGGCTTCATGTTTGCCCTCAGCAGGGCTACCGTCAAGACGGGCTTGCCCTTCCTTTTCGCAGCGCCCTGGCCCTTGAACCGCTTGAGGCATAGCAGCTCAGATAGCAGGGAGGGGGGAAAAGCAACTCAGTTAATAGCAGTTTGCCTCCTTAACTTTAACAAGGTATTCTGAAAATGGGTTTGTATTGGGTAGGTTGCAGGAGGGCCATATGAACCGTCGGGGATTCCTTATCTACTCCGGTTCGCTTTCGCTGCTTCTTTCCGGCTCTCTGCTCTTTTGGGGGCGCAGGTCGGAGGTATTGGCCAACCCCGCAGGCGAAATAAAAAAGATCCGGCTTGCTGAACAGGAGTGGCGGAACCACCTTACCCCGCAAGAATTCCACATCCTACGCGAGGCTGGAACCGAGCCTCGAGGCTCTAGCCCTCTGCTCAAAGAGAAACGCCCCGGTCTTTACATCTGCGCCGGCTGCGAGCTCCCCCTCTTCCGTTCAGAATGGAAATACGAAAGCGGTACAGGCTGGCCAAGCTTCTACCAAGTGCTATCCGACTATATCGAGACTCAATCAGACTGGTCATGGCTCGGGAGTCGTACCGAGTATCATTGCCGCCGGTGTGGCGGTCATCAGGGGCATGTATTTAACGATGGCCCGCCGCCCACGGGCAAACGGTACTGCAATAACGGCCTTGCCCTGGATTTCCGCCCTCTCTAGCCTGCCCCCGTTTAGCTCGGCACCCTCCGTTTAGCGGCCTGTTTGTTTCTCCTCCAATAGGGGCCTGAGGGCCTTTCCAGCCTCGCTAGCCCCCGCCAGATTCCCCCAAATCTCCTGAAGGCGATCGTCCCGGCCGCAGGACCAGCGATAGAACCGGTAACGGGTGGCATGCTCTTTGTAATAATTCTGATGATCCGCCTCAGCCCGATAGAATGGGCCGGCCGGTTCGATCTCCGTTGCAATGGGCTGATCGAACCGATTGGAGGCTTTTAACAACTCTCGGGAACGTTTGGCAAGCTGACCCTGATGAGGCCCCTTATAGAAGATTGCACTCCGATATTGGGAGCCCTCGTCACAGAATTGCCGATCAACCGCTACAGGGTCAATATTGTGCCAAAAGACCACCAACAGGCGGGCATAGCTAACCTTGTCCGGATTGTAGGTTATCCGGACCGCCTCAGCGTGGCCTGTTCCTCCCGAAGAGACCTGTCTGTAAGTGGGGTTCGCCACATGGCCCCCCGTATAACCCGCCGTAGTCGAAAGCACGCCTTCGATCTTGTCGTAAGGTGGCTCCATGCACCAGAAACACCCCCCAGCAAAGATCGCGACCTTTCCCTCTTTGGAGGCAAGGTCCCCCGGGGAGTCCGATCCATCCGCCTCCGATCGGGCAGCAGTCGGAATGGAGCCATTAGCCATTACGCCCCAAACAAGCACCCCAACCAAGGCGCATAGGAGACCGAACAGCGGCACCAAGAACGCTTGGGAACGCATCACCTTTCCTCCTGCTTATTCTTCTTCCGAGCCCTTGGCTCAGTCCCGAAGAGGTCGGCGTCGTAGAATGGAATAGGCCCAATGCATTTCCGTTTTCGTACTGACCCAAGGGAACGTATTTTATCAGAGGGCTTCGGCCAGGACTTGACTTTTATCTTTTTAGTATATAACCACTCATATGCTATGAAGGCAGACTCGTTGCTGGGGAGGGCATTCCCTTGCCAGCTCCCTTACCGTTGGTAGGCTAGGAAAGTCGTGTGCTAGTAACCTTACCTTACTGGATTGGCTTGACTAAGGGGATCGGCACATGGCAGCCGACGCGAAAGCAGGATTCGAGCTCTCCGCTCCAAATGAGGTCCCTAACAGCATGATGGCCAACCCATGCCCTCTCTGGAGAGTCCCTATCGCCCCTCTGTTTCCCCTCAGGAGACAGGGGCAGAACCGCTTTGCTCTGGGGGCGATGCTGGGCGTGGCCTTAGGCCTTTCCGGATGCGCAGCCCCCAATCCCCCCTCCCCTCCAACCGATCCTTCGCTTTCTGCCGACCAAGGTAACGACACCGCCGAGGCCGACAGCAGCCGCACTGCTGACGTAGAGCCCCCCTACAAGGTCAATGGCACCTGGTACCATCCCCAGACCAGTGCCCAAGGCTACCGGGAAGTCGGTCTCGCCTCCTGGTATGGGCGCGAATTCCACGGCCAGCGCACGGCATCGGGGGCCATTTATAATATGCATCAGCCTACTGCGGCCCATCGGACGCTCCCGTTGCCCACCCTGGCTCGGGTAACCAACCTGGAGAACGGTCGCTCCACTCGGGTGCGTATCAATGACCGCGGCCCCTTCGTAGATACTGATAAGCGGATTATCGATCTCTCCTACGAGGCGGCCAGGCGGCTTGGGATCGATGAAACGGGCATCGCCCGAGTCCGGGTGGTGGCCCTGAAAGGCCCTTCCCGTCTCACATCCTCCACGCGGACGAGCCAGGCCACGGGTGGGACTCAAAAGCCTTCCTCCGGGCCCGGCGACGCCGCGCTCTATCTTCAGATAGGCGCTTTCCGACAGGCGTCCAACGCCATGCATCTCAAGAAACGCCTTCGGGGCATGGAGTTGGGTCGGGTCGTTATCACTTTGGGTCACTACGAAGGCGACCCCCTCTATCGAGTCCGAATCGGACCCCTGGCCAGTGTCACCACTGCTGACCGCCTTGCCCAGCATCTGCGTCAAAAGGGAATGCCTACGGGGGCCCTTATCCATGAGTAGACCGACCCCTCCCCCCCTATATTAAGGAGTGAAGCCAACCGTGCGCCTAGCCAAGGCCCTGCTATCGAGCGGCCTCATCTTCCTAGCGGCCGTCCTTTGCCCTTCCCCGTCCCTCCACGCAGCGCCGACCCCTTCTCCGCCTCAGGTAGCGGGAGAGGCCGCTTTTCTGATGGACGTGCACTCAGAACGGGTCCTTGCCAAGAAAAATCCGGATCAGCCCTGGCCCCCGGCGAGCTTGGCCAAGATGATGACCCTATACACCCTTTTCAAGGCGATAGCGAACGGCAGCGTTGCCATAGATGACCAAGTCCGGGTAAGCAAAAAGGCCTGGCAGGCTGAGGGGTCGCGCATGTTCCTTGAGGTGGGGGATAAGGTGACCCTCCAGCGGCTGATCAAAGGCATCATTGTGGAGAGTGGGAATGACGCCTGCGTAGCGGCAGCTGAGCATGTAGCCGGGACGGAACAGGCCTTCGTCCAGCTTATGAATAATCATGCTCAGGAGCTAGGCCTGGAGAATTCCCACTTTGCCAATTCAACGGGCCTTCCGGCTGAGGACATGAAGGTTACCGCGCGCGAACTGGCCCATCTCGCCAAGGCCTTAATCCGCGAATTCCCGGACCGCTATGGGCTGTTTTCAATCCGCAAGATGACCTACAACGACATTACCCAGTATAATCGCAACCGGCTAATGTGGTGGGATGACAGTGTTGACGGTCTGAAAACCGGCTACACCAAGCGCGCTGGATACGGCTTGGTGGCGTCAGCTGAGCGCAAGGGCAGGCGCCTGATCTCCGTAGTCCTGGGGGCTGATAGCGAGCGAAGCCGCGCGGAGGCCTCGCAAAGCTTGATCAACTATGGCTTTCGCTTCTATCGCACCTATCGCTTGTACCAAGCCGGCGAACCGATCCACAAGGCGCCCGTCTGGAAGGGCCAACGTCAACAGGTGGGGGTTACCCTTAAGCGCGATCTCTATGTGACTGTCCCCCGGGGCAAGCGCGAGCGTCTCGATGTTACCCTGGAGCTTCGTCAGCCCTTGCTCGCGCCTCTCAAGGCAGGCGAACAAGTCGGTCGGCTCCAAGTCAACTTCGGTGATAAGCCGATGGCTGAACGCGCATTGGTCACTCGCCGCGCGCTGGCCCAAGGTGGTCTCTTCCGCTGGATAGTGGACTCTGTGCGCCTTTGGCTACCGGACTAGGGATTGGCTCAAACCGGCTCCATCACATATCTGAATGGGGCTTTCTTGCCCCTGGAAGAGGCCCGGATCTCCATTCTGGACCGCGGATTCCAGTTTGCCGACGGCGTTTACGAATTAATCCCCGTCTACGCTGGTAGGCCCTTCCGCCTGGAAGCCCACCTTATCCGGTTGGAGCGCTCCCTGGCTGAAATCGGCCTGTCCGCACCGATGGCTCGGAAAGCGCTCGCCGATAAAGTGGATCAGTTGATCCAGCGAAACGAAGGGCACCACTGCAAGGTCTATATTCAGATTACTCGCGGGGTGGCCGAGCGGGATCATGCCTTTCCTCTTGCAACAAAGCCCACAATGGTGATGACCTGCTCCCCTCTAGAGACCATTCCAGAAAAATGGATTAGGGAGGGCATTGGCGCGATCACTGCCGAGGACATTCGATGGGCACGCTGCGACATTAAGTCCATCGCCTTGCTGCCCAATGTGATGCTGCGGCAGAAGGCTGTGGAAGCGGGAGCGGTGGAGGGTATCTGGACCCATCAGGGCCAGGTTACGGAAGCAGCAGCCGCTAATGTCTTCGCGGTTATCGATGGGGAGGCTCGGACGCCTCCCGATGGCCCTCGGGTCCTTCCTGGAATCACCCGCAATGCGATCTTAGAACTGGCCAAGGAGGCCACCTTGTCAGTGCACACTGGACCTGTGACAGTCCAGGAGCTACAAGGGGCTGAGGAGATTTGGGTAACCTCCAGCACAAAGGGGGTCCTTCCGGTCACCCATCTTGATGGGCAACCTGTGGGAAGGGGGGAGCCGGGCTCCCTTTTCTGGAAAGTCCAGGAGGCCTTTCGGACGCACTTGTATTCCGCAGAACCCCCTTGAAGCCCTTCATGCGAACCGCCAGGTGAGCGTTGATGCCGTTACCGACTGCCCAGAGGGGGCCCTACCTCCGAGATCTGGGATACCGGCCCTATGAGGAGATTTGGGCTGCCATGCGCCGGTTCACAGCAGACCGAAACGCCGAGACCCGGGATGAGCTTTGGTTAGTCGAGCACCCCCCGGTCTTCACCCAAGGCCGCAACGGCAGGCCAGAGCACCTCTTCCATACTGGCACCATCCCTGTGATTCAGACTGACCGGGGTGGCCAGGTTACCTACCATGGCCCCGGCCAGGCAGTGGCCTATTCCCTGATGGATCTACACCGACTGGGGCTCACCATCCGCGATCAGGTAACCCGCCTAGAGCAAGGCGTCATTGAACTGATGGCGGCACTCGGTCTGGTTGGCTGTCGGCAGCAGGGGGCTCCAGGAGTTTACTTGGACCATCCCGAGGGACCCAAGATTGCGTTTGTGGGGCTTCGAGTCCGTTCCGGTCGCACCTACCATGGCATCAGCCTGAACGTAACGAACAGCCTGACTCCATTCACCGGGATCTCCCCCTGCGGTCAGCGAGGGCTAGCGGTTGGCCGTTTAGCCGATCGCCTTCCTGGGATTGATCCGTTCGAGATCCGGGGCCGCCTTGGCCAGTCCCTAGCTGCCACCCTCTATCCGACCGAGGAATCCACCATTGCCTGAAAACAGCCATCGGTCCAACCCAAGGCATCATTCCGCTCAAGGGCGCGCCGAATACAAAATGAGCAAGGCCCGCTTCGAGCGTTCCGTCTCGAATCAAGAGGGACGCAAGCCCGGTTGGCTCCGTGTGCGCTCGCCGTCCTCGCCGAAAGTCCAAGAAATTAAGGGCATCTTACGGGATCATCATCTTCACACCGTTTGCGAAGAGGCCTCCTGCCCCAATCTGGGGGAGTGCTTCGGTCATGGAACAGCCACCTTCATGATCCTCGGCGATACGTGTACCCGACGCTGCGCCTTCTGCGATGTGGCTACGGGCCGCCCGGCACCGCCGGACCCCCTCGAGCCCACCCGGTTAGCGGCCGCTGTGGCTGATATGGGTCTAGCCTTTGCTGTGATCACTTCAGTGGATCGGGACGATCTAGCCGACGGCGGTGCCGGCCAGTTCGTTAAGGTCATCCAGGAGATTCGCAACCAATGTCCCGGAACAGGGATCGAGATCCTGACCCCGGATTTTCGAGGCTGCGAAGAGACTGCCTTAGCTCAGATTGCGGCGTGCCCCCCCGAAGTTTTCAATCACAATGTGGAAACGGTACCCGAACTCTACCATACAGTACGGCCCAGTGCGGATTATAACCGCTCCCTGAGGCTACTTCGGCGTTTTCGCGAAGTGGTGCCGGAAGTGCCCACCAAATCAGGGCTTATGCTTGGCCTAGGGGAGCGTTTGGTCCAGGTACGGCAAGTGATGGCCGACCTTCGCCGGCAGGGGGTAGATGTCCTTACTCTAGGCCAATACCTAGCCCCGAGCAACCATCACCATCCGGTCCATGCCTATATCCAACCGGAGACCTTCGCTCGGCTCAAGGAGGAGGCTCTCGGTATGGGATTCCTCTCGGTCAATGCCGGTCCCCTGGTACGCTCCTCCTACCACGCGGGTGACCATATCCCCTCCACGCCCTCCCCTCTCTCCGATTGACGCTGTCAGGACTTGGGATGCTATTATGCAGGTTTTCCTTGGTCCAGATGGGCGAATAACCTGCCCGAGCGAGGAGGTTTCATGAATACAGCTAGGATTAAGCAGCTTGTGCCACGGCTAGCCCTCGGACTGGCCTTGGTCGCCTTCGCAGCAGGCTCCGTGGTTGGTCAGCCTGCTCAAGGGCAGGGAAATGGCGAGCAAGCCCGTAAGGAGATGCGGGAGGCCCAGAAGCGGATTCGTGAGCTCAAGCGGCAAGTAGGAGCAGCCAGAAAACGAGCCATCAAGAATAATCCCAAGCTGCAAGAGCAGTGGAAGGACCTTCGGAATCTCATGAAGGAAAAGATGCGGGCCGAGGGGCATAATCCGGACAAACAGTTAAACAGGCTTAAGGGGCTTCGCGACAAGCTTCAAGGAGAGAAAGAGCTCTCCAAGCAGGAGAAGCAGAAGCTTCATAGCGAGTACCAGAAAAAAATCCAGGAGTTCCAAAAAGCTCGGAAGCAGGCCCAGCAAGACCCGGAAGTGCATAAGGCTCGGGATCAGCTTCGCCGGGACATGAAAGCGGCCATGAAAAAGGAGAATCCTCAGATCGAGGAAGTCATAAAGGAGCTTGAAAAGGCCCAGAAAGCGTTCCGTCAGAAGATGCAGGAGCGCCTTTCCAATATGAAACGGGGTCAAGGGCAAGGCGGTGGCTCTTCCCAGGGGGGCGCTCAGTAGTTACTCCTATCTCTGCTCACCCCCTTTGGCCGCCCCCGTATTGCGCGGGGGCGGTTCTTTGTGCCCACTTTCGCTAATCTGGCGTGTACGCTTAGATCCGAGCCCGCCGGTCCCAGGTGGGGCCCAACGCCTCCCGCCGAGCACCCATGCCCTGGAACCTGTTTCGGACCTTTACCGTTGCCATTTTGGCTTTTGGGATCATTCGCCCCACGACAGGTGAGGAGGTCAACCTGGAGGCGGAGCATCTCACTATCGAAGAGGACCAAGTAGTTGCCGAAGGCAAGGTCAAAGCTCGCCAAGGGCAGCGGAGAGCCAAGGCAGCGCAGGCCAAATACGATCGTTCCAGCCATTGGCTCGAGCTCTTTGGCGAGGTAAGCCTCTCCGAACCCGGATTCTGCATCCAGGCCCCCCGCGCCCGCTTGAACACACAGACTAAGCTGGGCGAAGCCCTTTCACCCAAGCTCCATGTCCAGGCCAATGACTCCTGGGTACTAGCCGACAAGCTCGAGCGCTACGCTCCCCAACGGAGCCGCTTGGATAATGCCGCCTATACCGCCTGTACCCCTCCGGAAGACCCACCCTGGCGTATTCGGTCGAGTAGTACCTACATCAACCAAGAAACCGATTACGCTCGCCATTGGAATGCCCGCTTCGAGGTTTCCGGAATCCCTGTGCTTTACACCCCCTATCTCGGCCACTATACCGATAATAAGCGCCATACTGGCTTCCTTCTACCGAGCTTTGAATTCTCTGGGACCCGTGGCACGGATATCACAGTCCCTTTTTACTGGAACATCGCCCCGCAGCTCGACGCTACTATCGAGCTCCGGCACATGACTCGCAACGGCACCATGCCACAGCTCGAAGTGCGCCATCTGGCTCCTAAGCTCCGTACCCGACTTTATGGGGAGTTCCTCCCCAACGACAACACCACGGGGGAAGACCGCTTTCTGGCAAAAGCAGAGCAGGCAGGCAAGCTTCCTGGTGAGATCGACTATCGCCTGAATGTCCAGCGAGTCAGCGATGCCGAGTACTTATCCTTCTTCGGTAGCGGTGTCGAGCAGGGGTCCCAGCGGTTCCTGGCCTCCACCCTGGACCTTTCCCGAGGCCTCGGCCCCTTCCGCTGGCAGACCCGCTTTGCTCACTACCAGGATCTCCAGGATTTCAATGCCGACGACACCGTTCAAGAATTGCCCCGGATGCGCTTACAGGGGGAGCAGAGGCTAGCCGGTCTCTTCCAGCTCAACTGGGACAGCGAATACGTCTATTTCTTCCGGGAGGAGGGGAAACGCACTCACCGTCTCTTTGCCAATCCGGCTCTCAAATTACCCCTCAATTCCCCCTACGGGAGTCTGGTTCCTTCCACCGGAATCCACTGGACCGGTTATCGCATCCAGCCCCAACGCGGTGCGACTTCCTCAAAGATCGAGAACCGGCTCCTCCCGCACTTCAGCCTGCGGGCAACCAGCCAGCTCCAGCGGACCTTTGGGTTCAAGGAATTCGCCCTACGCCATGTTATCGAGCCGGAGCTCTTTTACCTTTACGTCCCCTTCCGGGACCAGAGTGATCTCCCAGTGCTCGACACGCGGGAGCGACCTCTGCGCTTCCACGATTTGTTTGACATCAATCCCCGCTTTTCAGGACTCGATCGGATGGGAGACGCCAATCAGCTCACCACCGCCATAAGCAGCCGGATCGAGGTCAAATCGGAGGACGAGCGATGGGAGGCGGCAGCCCTCCGTCTAGGGCAAATCCGCTTCTTCCGGGACCGTGAAGTCACCCTGCCGGGGGATTCGGCGAACACGCGGGGGTTTTCCAATCTCTTTGGCGAGCTTACGCTGAGCCCAATCCCGGAGATAACTTGGAAGACAATGGCCGAGTACGATCCCGAGCGCCCCTCTCTCGGAGTGAACCAAATGGATTATTTCGAGTCCGAGTTGGGGATTATTTTGGGCGAGCATCGCTTGCAGGCCCGTTATCTCTTGCGTAACGATTCCGGCAATCCAGGCAAAGGGCTATTGGGCGAAGATAAGCAGCCGATCACCACCGAAGAATTAGAGAGCAGCGCCCACTTGGCACTTAGCAAGCGATGGAGCCTTTCGGGCACCTTCCGCCATTCCTTTCGCTTTGATGAAACCCTTTTACAGCGTGTCGGGGTAAACTATGATGCCTGTTGCTGGGGAATCGGCCTGAGCGTGGAGAACCGGATCCTACGGCAGAGAAGAGCCGGTAACCGAGAAGAAACCCTCCTGTGGCTCACTTTCAGCTTCCGTACCCTGGGCGGCACCCGGGCGGGAATCAATACCGCCAATCTCTTCTAACCTTGGGCCCAACGAGCGAGCACCACTGTGGACCGTAGCCTCCTCGAATGGGAGAGCCTCTGGCTTCCCCTGGCTGGCCTGATTCTCCTAATGACCGCTCTTTTCCCACCTTCCTCGGAAGGAGCCCGGCTGGTAGATCGAATCGCCGCCGTGGTGAACGATGAGGTAATCACACTTACTGAGCTCGAGCAGAAGCTTCAACGCTCCATACAGCAGCTCCGCCGACGCGTGGGGAAGGGACGTCTTCCCTCGCGCAAGATCCTAAGGCGTCAGCTCCTGGAGCGGATGATCCTTAATCGGATTCAGCTTCAGCGGGCCCAGGAGCGCGACATCCAGATCTCTGCGCAGGCGCTCGACAAAGCGGTAAGCCGAATCGCGCAACAGAACGGGCTATCCATGGACCGCTTCCGTCGAGTCCTTAGCCGTCGGGGAGTTGATTACGCCGACTACCGCCAGAAACTACGGGAGAAATTACGGCGGGAGCGCCTAATCAACCAAGCGGTCCGCTCCCAGGTCCATGTCACCGATGAAGAGGTAGCAAGCTTCCTGGCTCGACATGGCTCTTCCAGTGAGCCACGCTACGAATACAAGCTCCAGCATATCCTAGTTGCGGTTCCGGAAGAGGCCCCCCCAGAGAAGGCCGAGAACCTCCGCCGGCAGGCTAACCAGCTACGTGAGCGGATCATCGAGGAGGGCGAGAAGTTCGCCAAGGTCGCCGCCGCCGAATCCGACGGCCAAAATGCCCTCGAAGGTGGGAACTTGGGGTGGTTCAAGCCGGGGGAGCTTCCGAGCGCGGTAGCGGCCGAGATCGAGGGGGTGGAACCCAATCATCTCTCCCGGGTAATTCGGACCCCTAGCGGCTTCCACCTGTTTAAGGTCACCGACCGTCGCAAGCTGGAGACTACCAAGGAAACGCAGGTGAAGGCCCGGCACATTATGCTACGCGTCGGTTCCGGCCGCTCCTCTGATCAGGCCCGTGCCTTAGCCCAAGAGCTAAAAAACCGGCTTAAGAGCGGGGCCAATTTCACCCAGCTTGCCACCCAGTTCTCCGAGGGACCGGCGGCGCGAGAGGGAGGCAATCTGGGCTGGGTAAGTCGCGGCGAACTGGTACCCGGCCTAGAGGAGCTCTTATTTTCTTTGGCGCCCGGTCAGATCGGTGGCCCCGTGCGGACCCAACTCGGGATCCATATTGCCAAGGTCCTGAACAAACGGGAAAAGGCTGTCAATCCCGAGAATAAGCACAAGCAGGCAAGACAAGCCCTGCGCACCCGCAAGACTCGAGAGCGGATGGATCAGTGGCTACGCGAGTTACGCGCCCAGGCCTACGTGGAGATCCGACTCGAAGGAGGCGCAAGGAAGGAGCTTTAAATTAGCCAAGCCTTGAGCTAAGGCGATTAGCCAACCCCTTCCAATGGGCTATTGAAGCCCTCGGTAGGTCTGCCTTCGGAATAGGGAAATGCGACTCGACCGATTTTTGAAAATCACCCGGCTTATCAAGCGCCGACCACTAGCCAAGGAAGCGGCGGAGGCCGGTTGCATAACCCGAAACGGCCAGATTGCTAAGGCGGGCGATAGCATCCGAGTAGGGGATCACCTGATCATCGACCTCGCCAACCGCCATGTAGAGGTGGAGGTTTTAGCCGAACCGCCGAGGCAAGCGCGTAAGGACCAGATCAGCGACTGCATCCGAATCCTGGAGGCCCGCACCCCAGACTCTGAGAAAACGGCAAACTCGCCATGACTGCTCCCCTTGCGCTGACGCCGGGCGAGCCCGCCGGGATTGGTCCCGAGTTGGCGCTAGCAGTTGCCGGGGAGCTACCTTTCGGCGAGGTAGCCCTTTTCGCCGATCCGCAGATGTTAAGCGAGCGGGCCCATGGTCTGGACCAGCCAGTCGCCTTGAAGGAGTGGCAACCGGGCGAGCCTCCGCCAACCTCTGGGGTGCCAGTCTGCCGAGTCCCTCTAGAGCGACCGGTTGCTCCCGGCGCTCCCGAGCCGAGGAATGCCACAAGCCTCTTACGGAGCCTCGACGAGGCGATCCAAGCAGTGCACAGGGGGGGTTGTGCTGCTCTGGTTACGGGACCGGTTAACAAAGAGGTCATTGCGCGTGGCATAGGGCGACCCTTCGAGGGACACACTCAATACCTCGCTGGCCGCTGCGGAATCAGCCATCCCGTTATGATGCTGATCGGAGGGCATTTGCGGGTTGCCCTGGTTACTACCCACCTCCCCCTGCGTGAGGTGGCCAATGCGGTCACCGGTCCTCTTATTCAAGCTACCCTTCGGACTACCACCCATGCCCTTCGCAAGGACTTCGGAACACCCCACCCTCGCCTCCTGGTGACGGGGCTCAATCCCCATGCTGGAGAAGAGGGTCAGCTCGGAGTGGAAGAGCAGGAAACCATCCGCCCTGCCATTGAGGCAATGGCAGAAGAGCTCGGTAGCGGGGCCACAATCACCGGGCCGGTCCCTGGCGATTCCGCCTTCACACCCGGATCGGCGGGGCGTGCCGACGCCATTGTATGCATGTATCACGATCAGGGACTCGCTCCCCTCAAGCAACAAGCCTTCGGCCGAGCGGTCAACCTTACCCTGGGACTGCCTTTTGTCCGAACATCGGTGGATCACGGTACTGCCTTTAACTTAGCTGGTAGCGGCCATGCCGATCGGGGTAGCTTGCGGGAAGCCCTTAGCTGGGCTCGTTGGCTCAGCGACAACCGCACTCGCGAGTCAACCTCTTAGCCCCCGGAAGCCCGAGTGATATAAAGGACGATGAGGCATCGGCCACGCAAGCGTTTCGGCCAGAATTTTCTTACCAATCGTGCTACAGCGATCCGGATTGTAGCCGCCATCGACCCTGGTCCAGGCGACCAATTGGTGGAAGTGGGGCCCGGACGAGGAGCCTTAACGGAGCCTCTTCTCAAGCGGGTGGGGCTCCTCGATGCCGTTGAATTGGACCGGGATCTAGCCGTCGAATTGGAAGCTCTCCCGAGAGGCGGACAGCAATTGGCTCTGCACCAGGCCGATGCCCTGCAGTTCAGCTTCCGGGATCTGGCCCATTGGCGCCGAGCCCCTCTCCGCCTTGTAGGCAATCTGCCCTACAATATTTCTACTCCCCTTTTGTTTCATCTCTTGGACCAAGGCGAAGCAATCGCGGATATGCATTTTATGTTGCAGCAGGAGGTGGTGAAGCGCCTGGCGGCCGAACCGGGAACTCGCAATTACGGTCGCCTATCGGTGATGGTCCAAGTAGCTTGCGAGGTGACCCCTTTATTTCGAGTCCCACCCAGTGCATTCTATCCGGAGCCTAAAGTGGGCTCGGCCTTAGTGCGTCTGCAGCGGCGGGCTGAGACCAACCAAGGGCCCGGTGATCCTCGGCTCTTTGCGGAGCTAGTGGCTCGAGCCTTCCAGACCCGGCGCAAGACCCTGCGCAACGCCCTCCGAGACTGGTGCTCCCCCGAGGCCATTGCTCGGGCGGGAATTAATCCGGGCACCCGGGCCGAGACATTAAGTGTTTCTGACTTCCTCTGTCTTGCCGAGGAGGTAGGTACTGGACAGGTTGTGGAGCGGGAATCTTGACAGCTGCCTACGGTCCAATTAACTGTCCCAAAACAGATAGCAATATGGGAAAAAACCACTCAAGGCCTACAAAGGACACGGAGCGATCGATGAGCACGGAGGAGCCATCGACCTTCACGGAGCATCCTGTCGAGCGCGAAGAGGAGGTAGAGGTTCGACCCCCTTCCCTTTACAAGGTGATCCTCCTCAATGATGATTTCACTCCTATGGAATTTGTTGTCGAGGTCCTACAGCGATTCTTCGGGAAAGACCGAGAAACGGCGACCCGGATCATGCTCCAGGTCCACAATCAAGGTAAGGGGGTTTGTGGGTTATATCCCCTTGATATCGCGGAGACCAAAGTGAGCCAAGTCCTCGACTACGCCCGAAATAATGAGCATCCCCTCCAGTGCACGATGGAAAAGGAATAGGCCGCGATGATTAGCGACGAGCTCGAATTTACGCTCAACCGCGCCTTCCAGGAGGCGCACAAGCGCGGTCACGAGCTCATGACCGTAGAGCATCTCCTGTATGCGCTGCTGGAGAACCCCTCGGCGGCCGAGCTCTTGCGTGCGTGCGCAGTAGAGATCCCGGCGCTGGAGCGCAAGCTGGATCAATTCTTGGATGAATCCGTTCCCTCAAGCAGCGGTAATCCGGCCGAGACGCGACCCACCAACGGCTTTCAGCGGGTGATCCAGCGGGCGGTTCATCACGCTCAAAGTGCTGGCCTGCGCGAAGTGACTGGCAATCGCGTCCTTGTGGCAATCTTTTCCGAGAAGGACAGTTTTGCTGCCTATTTCCTGCAGCAGGCCGGATTAACGCGCATGGATGCGGTCAACTACATTAGCCATGGTATTACCAAAACCAAAAACAACGAGCCCGAACAGCAAGAGGAAGGCCAGTCCGAGGAAGGCGAAGGGAAATCCCGCAACGGCAGCCCCTTAGAGCGCTTCGCCACCAATCTTAATGAAAAGGCGGCCGCGGGGCGGATCGATCCCGTGATCGGCCGCGAAGACGAAATCGCGCGCACTAGCCAAATCCTGTGTCGGCGACGCAAGAATAATCCCGTTTTCGTGGGGGAGCCGGGTGTGGGCAAGACCGCCATCGCTGAGGGCTTGGCGCTCAAGATCACCGAGGGAGAGGTGCCCACACTGCTCGAGGATGCGGTCGTCTACGCCCTCGACATCGGTGCCCTCCTCGCCGGAACCAAGTACCGCGGCGATTTTGAGGAGCGCCTCAAGGCAGTACTCAAGGCCCTCAAAAAGCGGCCCCATGCCATCCTATTCATCGACGAGATCCATACGGTAATTGGGGCGGGAGCGGCTTCGGGGGGCACCATGGATGCCTCCAACCTGCTGAAGCCGGCGCTAGCCTCAGGTGAGCTCAAGTGCATCGGATCCACCACCTACGAGGAATACCGTAATTATTTTGAGAAGGATCGGGCTTTGTCCCGGCGCTTTCAGAAGATCGATGTTGAGGAGCCGAGTGTCGATGAGACCATTTCCATTCTGGAAGGGCTCAAGACGCGCTACGAGAAGCACCACCAAGTCCGCTACACCAAGCCCGCCTTGCACGAGGCTGCCCAACTTTCCCACCGCTATCTGCATGGGCGCTATCTGCCTGATAAGGCCATCGATCTCATCGATGAGGTGGGAGCAGCCATGCGGCTGCGGCCTCGAACCAAGCAGCGTAAGACCATTGCCCCCAAAGACGTCGAGGAGGTGCTGGCCAAAATGGCTCGAATACCTCCCAAAACCGTTTCCAAGGACGATCGGGAGGCCCTTCGGAACCTTCACCGCGACCTCAGGCTAGCGGTCTTTGGCCAAGATGAGGCCATCGACCAAGTAGCCACTGCCATCAAGCTCGCCCGCTCAGGTCTGCGCGAGCCGGAGAAGCCCATAGGCTCCTTCCTGTTCGCCGGTCCGACGGGCGTTGGCAAGACCGAGGTGAGCCGTCAGCTTGCCGCTACCTTGGGCTTGGAGCTGATCCGGTTCGATATGAGCGAATACATGGAGGCTCATACGGTTTCCCGACTCATCGGGGCACCGCCCGGCTACGTGGGCTTTGACCAGGGCGGCCTGCTAACCGAATCGGTCAATCGGAATCCCCACTCTGTGGTCTTGCTAGACGAGATCGAGAAGGCCCATCCGGAGCTGTTCAACATCCTGCTGCAGATCATGGACTACGGTAAGTTGACCGATAACAATGGGCGACAGGCCGACTTCCGAAATGTGGTCCTGATCATGACTACCAACGCAGGGGCTGAAGTCATGAATCGGACTTCTATGGGCTTTATCGAGGAGTCCACCACAAGCGTTGGCCAAGAGGTTATCCATCGCACCTTTTCGCCTGAGTTCCGCAATCGACTCGACGCTACGGTTGTCTTCCAGCCACTTTCCCGCGAGGTGGTCGCCCAGATTGTGGATAAGTTCGTTAGCCAACTGGAGCAGCAGCTTTCCGAGCAAGGGGTGGAGATCGAAGTCGATGAGGCTGCCCGCAATTGGCTGGCTGAGTACGGCTACGATCCCGCCATGGGCGCCCGGCCTATGGGACGGGCGATCCAGGAGCAAATTAAAAAGCCCCTGGCTGATGAGCTTCTGTTTGGCCGTCTCGCCAAAGGCGGCAAAGTCATCGTCAGCTTGGAAGGCGAGGAGCTGACCTTCTCTTTCCCCGAGGCTAGAGAATCCGCTGAGCCCATTGGCGCCTGAGGGCAACTCCCCGTAAAGCGGGCCCGGGTATGTGAGCCCGGGCCCGTTTGCGCTCACAACCCCGCACCCATAAGGAGCCCCATCTAGGAGAGGATCGCCTTGCACCTACTTGAGCCCCACCATCCCTTCCCCACTTTTCCCGACCCCGAGTCCGCTGCAACCCCCGAAGGGATTGTTGCTCTAGGCGGGGATCTAGGGCTCAGGCGACTTACCCAAGCTTATCGTCAAGGGGTCTTCCCCTGGTACCACGAATACGAGCCCATCCTTTGGTGGAGTCCAGACCCTCGTTTGGTGCTTTATCCCGAGGAGCTTCATGTCAGTCGCCGCCTCCGGCGCAACCTGAGACGGAGCCAATTGACGATCTCCGTCGACACTGACTTCGCCGGCGTTATCCGCGGCTGCGCTGAGCCCCGCGCTGATGAGACCCATGGGGCCGGCACCTGGCTTACCCCAGAAATGATCGCTGCCTACGAGCGGCTCCATGCCGCTGGACTCGCTCACTCAGTGGAAGCTTGGGACCCCCATGGGAAGCTGGTGGGAGGACTCTATGGGATAGCAATGGGCCGGGCTTTCTTCGGAGAATCCATGTTTTATCGCGTCACCGACGCCTCTAAGATTGCCTTTGTCACTGCAGTGCGGACCCTAGCGCAAAAGGGCTATTGGTTGATCGATTGCCAAGTCCATTCCGATCATCTGGTCCAGTTCGGGGCCCGGGAAATTGCCCGAAGGCAGTTCCTTGCCGAGCTGGACCGCGCCCTTGCGGGGCCAGAGCCCGAGGCACCCTGGCCGCGAGGAACCAGGATGCCCTCCACCACCTTAGCCTAGCCCCAGTGCTGAGCCCATTGAGGCCAACCCCTTTCCCTAGCCCAAGCCGGACAGGGGCCAATCGGAATGAGAGGACAAAGGCGATTCACGGTTTTGCACAGCGGACTAGGGAGGCGGCATTGCCACATGCCCTCATCCAAACGGCGTGGTCAATTTTGCTTATGCTAGGAACGACTAGCTTAATCAACGCCGATCCAGTCATCCGGGGAGTGTATTCTTTGGCCCTGGGGCAAACCCAGCAAGAAGCCCGAAAGGCCCTGGCCAAGGACGCCCATTTCCGCCGAATTGCGGGACGATTCCATGAAGATTTCCCCCTCTATGAGATTACTCTGGGAGACCACGAGCTAGGGGTTCGTCCCAGCTTCCAGGAGGGCCACTTGGTCAAGCTCGAGCTCCACTTCCGCGATCGGCCTTCCCCCAACGCTGTGGATCCGATTATCCGGGAGCAGGTCCGCTTCGCCGCGGAGACGTTATCCGAACGCTTCGGCGAGCCCGACCAGACCCAAATCACACCGGGGCAGATTGTGCCCAGCACCTTCGAGGACACGGGCCGCGTATTTACCCATCGCTGGGTCCGTGGGGATCGCTTTGCCGAGATTGTCCTTCGACGGGAGCGGTTTGCTCACAAAACGGTGATTGTCCTGGCAAAGCAAGCGGCTCAAAGCCAGCAACCCCCTGCCTCGTCAGCCTTCTGATGGCCGTACTCCTTCGGCCTATCGGGCACCCCTTTAGTCGCTCCTCACTCGTTACCGGACTGGTTCCGGTGACTTGATTGATGTTTTCCTTAATCAGTAGGCCCCCAGGGGAGTCATGCACACCGTTTGGCCTCCATCGCCCCGCGCAGGGTAGGAATACCAGACCGGAGAAATCGGGATGGTTTCACCGTCAGGCAGGCACCCTCTGACCTCTTATGCGGCCAACCTCCACCGCCTCGTCACCTTTCGCCTCTTCCTCCACGGTGGGGAATTCCTGCTTACTGCCACACTTGCCCTGACGGGGATCCCTTCCGCTCCCCTCGTTAGCTTAGCCGTCCTCGTGGGTGCTTCCTTCCTCATCAATGGGCTCACTGCCTGGCGTTTGAGCCGAGCTAGCGGTGGTATTTCCGCGGCAGAGCTCCTGATCCAGCTAGGCCTGGATGTAATCAATCTCTTTGGGGTTTTCTACCTCACCGGGGGAGCCACCAACCCCTTCGCTTTTCTCCTTTTGTTGCCCGTAGTTCTGGGGGCGACGGCCTTACCGGAGCGTTACACTTGGCCATTAACGGCGGTAGCTGCGGCTGCCTATACCCTCCTTCTGTTCTTCCATCAGCCGCTTCCGGGTTTGGACCCGGCTCCGGAGGACACCTATCGAGCCCCTCACGTCTGGGGTATGTGGCTAGGCTTCGTCCTCGGTGCGGTTTTGATGACGTATTTTCTGGTGCGCATGGGCAATACCCTTCGGGCCCATGACCAACGTCTCGCCCGAGAAAGGGAACGTGCCCTCCGGGATGAGCACATCTTGGCCCTAGGGACCCTAGCCGCCAGTACGGCCCATGAACTCGCCACCCCTTTGGGGACCCTCCTACTACTGATCCAAGAGGAGGAAGAGGACCCCGGTCCGGATGAGACGGCGAAACAACGCCTCGCCGAGATGCGCGCTCAGGTGGAGCGTTGCCGCCAGGCGTTAAGTGAGCTTTCTGCGCGTGCAGGCCAATTGCGGGCAGAGGGCGGCCAACCCTGGCCCTTGACCGCCTTCCTAAGTCAGGTGATCGATCAGTGGCAGGATCGCCGTCCAGAAGCGGAAGTGAGCCTGGATTTCCTCGACGAGTCGCAGGCCCCGACGATCGTAGCCGATCGTGCTCTAGCTCAAGCCCTAACCAACATCCTCGACAATGCGGCTGACGCCTCGCCCGAAGCAATTCTGATTCGGGCTCGATCCAGCCGAGAAGAGGCCATCGTGGAGGTGTGCGATCGGGGGCCGGGGATCGGACTGGCCGTTTCCGAAACCGCGCGAAAGGAACCCATTCCTTCGACCGGCTCCGAGGGGGGACTGGGGCTGGGCCTTTTCTTGACCCACGCGATCATAGGTCGGTTCAAGGGCTCCCTAGAGCTGAAACACCGAGCAGGAGGCGGCACCTGCGCTCGAGTTCGGCTCCCGTTGGCTCATCTGGGGAAGGAGGACGAGCGTGCCTGAGGGACCGCACCAACAACAGGACGAGGCATTCCTCATTGTCGACGATGACCCAGCCTTCTGCCAGATCCTGGGCCGCTCCTTGCAGCGGCGCCATTTTTCGGTGCGGCTGGCCTATTCGGTTACCGAGGGACGCCAAGAGGCACTGACCGCGCCCCCGGCCAATGCCCTCGTGGATCTTTGCCTCCCCGACGGCTCCGGTTTGGACTTGGTCCGAGAGCTGGCCGCCCTCGAATCGGAGATGCAGATCGTTGTCCTAACCGGCTATGCGAGCATCCCCACTGCCGTGGATGCGGTCAAATTAGGAGCCACGCAATACCTCGCCAAGCCGGCCGATACCAGCCAGGTTCTCGCCGCCTTCGGCCTGCCCGATCCAAGTCTCGGGGCATCCGAAGACCCCAGCTCCGAAGAGACCCCCATGTCGATCCGACGGCTGGAATGGGAGCACCTTCAGCGGGTCCTTGCCGAATGCCATCACAATGTCTCCGAGGCTGCCCGTCGCCTCGGCATGCACCGCCGGACCCTGCAACGTAAACTCCAGAAACGCCCGCCTCTCAAGTAGGTTAGCCTATTCTGTCGTGTCCTTACGGAAGGGTTGATGAGGCCTTGGGCCCTCCTTATAATAAATGAGAACCATTTTCATTTATTAAGAGACAAGTCGCCTTCCACAACTCATGGATTAAGGAGAGGCCCCATGCGGGAACGGCAAAGGCATTGTCGCGGCGGAACCGCCTTAGGCTGGGAAACGCTTCAATACTCCCTCCAATTCCTCATGACCCGATTCGCCCACTCGAGGGATCCCCAAGTAGCCCGGATCGTGGTGGAGCATCTGGAAATGTTGCTGGGTCATCCCCGCATCCAGGATGAGGAGATGGAATTTCGAGAGCTTTACATTCGCCTTCTGGCTCATTGGCGCAATCTAGCCGATCCAAGAGCCAGCCCCTCTTCTTCGCACCCCTCATCGAGAAAACCTCTAAATCCGCAGCTCACGCGGGATTCTGGGTAGCGAGGCGGGGCCGAGTTATTAAAGATTAAAGGAAACATTAATCCAGTCACCGGAACCGGCCCGGTAACGAGTGAGGAGCAACTGAGAGGGTGCCCGAAGAGCGGGGGGGTCCTCGGAGTGGATCACCCGTTACCGGGACGCAGCCTCATGGCAAAACTTGCGTTCCCCTAGCAAGGACTCGAAGTGAAGATCCTAGCAACCCCTGAGAATCGCGGAAGAGATCATTCATGAGCAGGCCAAGCCCTTGGCAGTGGCCGGGGCTCGAGGGACAGGATAGCCATCTCGAGACCTCTTTGACCTTCCTCAGGAACCGCTTTGTGGAAACAGGCGACCCTGCGGTTGCATTGGCGATTGCCCATCACCTCCGTGTGGCCCTCCTGCAACCAACGATCCGGAACAACCCAGGCCTTCGCGCCTTTTACAACAGCCAGCTCCGGTTATGGCTGAGCCTATCGGAACCGGCGATTGGGGTTGCTAGGAGCTCCCCCCAACAAGACCCCCTATAGAGGCTGCCCTCATTTGGCTGACCCTTTTCTCGCGGAGAAGGCGCCGATTGTCCCTGGGCCTGAGGGCTGACTCCTTGAGCCGCTCCCCCTTTCCTGATTACCTAGTCCTTTTGGGCTCTCCTACGAAAGCTAGAGCTTGGCTAGCACGGAAGCCTTCTAACGCCGGGAGTTGACTTACGTCATCTCAAGGGGGCTTAGAAAGCGCACCCTGTCAATAGGTGATTCCGCATGGATGGAGCCAGAGCAGGGCTTTATTGGGTTATCTAGGTTTACTGTTCTAGTCCCGCTTTGTTAGATGCGCCCCAGACCTGGGCAGGGGCGGCGAAAGCCGCGACCCCAATGGGTTGAATCGGGTCGGGGCGTCCGCCCCTCGGTGGTTATTTGCCATCCCGCATGGTCGTTCCAGCGTTGTGGGAGCCCGATTCATCGGGCGAACTCTAGCGAGCGAATGATGGGTCACCCATCAGGGATTCGCGCGCCGCAGCCGAGCTCCTGCGGGAGAGATGAGCCGGGGAATTCGGCCACCCATGGCAGAATAGGCCACTGCAGGAGCCCCATTCATGGGGCGAAGGTTGGATGGACCCCGACCACCTCAGAATCGCCCGATGAACCGATTCGCTCGATAAATCGGACTCCTAAAGCAGTAGGAAATCATTGCAGGATGGCAAGAGAGGGGAGCAGGGATGGCATCAAGGGACTGGACAGCCCGGCTGCTCGTAGCATGGCTTGCTGTGGTGGGTGCGATTCCACCGGCTTCTGCGGCGGAATCCCCCGTGATCCGGATCGGCTGGACGCCATGGTCCTCGGCGGAAGCCGTGATTACTCTAGCTCAAAGGGTCCTGGAGGCCCGCATGGGCTACGAGGTCAAACCGGTCATGGTCAATGTCGGCCTCCAATACCAGGGCCTTGCCCGAGGCAACATCGATGCCATGCTAATGGGCTGGCTACCCACAACCCACCGGCCTTATTGGGACAGCGTGGCCAGCAAGGTCGTCAATCTGGGTCCTGTGTATCTGGGCGCCCGTCTCGGTTGGGCCGTCCCGACCTACATCCCCTCGAGTGTCCTAGGGAGCGTCCCAGACTTGAAGAAGATGGAGGTGCGCGAGCGCCTGCACCGC
>CAYVMM010000006.1:0-28677 GCA_964452535.1 uncultured Gammaproteobacteria bacterium
GTGTCGAAGTCCAGCGGCACATTCGCCAGGGATTCCGGCAGGATCCCGCCGGAGACGCCGCCGGTCAGGTAGCCGTACAGCTCGTGACCCGGGGCCATGCCGCCCGCGTATTCATCCAATAGCTCGCGCAAGGTAATCCCGGCAGGAGCGACATAGGTTTCAGGTTGCTGGACTCGGCCGCTGATCGCGAAGGCCCTTAGGCCTGTATGCCCATGGCGGCCGAAACCGGTGAACCAGTCGGCGCCTTTTGCCAGGACGTCACGCACCCAATGCAGAGTCTCTAGGTTGTTCTCCACCGTGGGCTGGCCCCACAGTCCGACTTGGGCAGCAAAGGGAGGGCGCAGGCGGGGCATGCCGCGCTTACCTTCGATGGACTCGAGCATGGCCGATTCCTCCCCACAGATGTAGGCACCCGCCCCCCGTCGAAGATGGATAGGGGGCAGAGCGCAAGGGGGCTCGGCCTGAAGGCGTTCTAACTCGTGGTGAAGGATGTGGCGGGCTTCTGGGTATTCGTCCCGGAGATAGAGATAGATTGCTTCGGCGCCGACTGCCTTGGCGGCGATTAGGGCCCCTTCCAGGAAACGGTGGGGATCGGTTTCGAGAAAATGCCGGTCCTTGAAGGTGCCCGGTTCGCTTTCATCGATGTTCACAGCGACATAGCGCGGAGGGGGCTGGTTGCGGACAATGTCCCATTTGCGCCCAGTAGGGAAGCCGGCTCCGCCCAGCCCGCGGAGCCCAGCCTCGGAGAGGATCCGAATGACCGAATCCGGGTCCTGAGTGCCCTCACTTATCTCCTGGGGGATCCGATACCCACCGTCGCTCCGGTAGGCTCCATAATCGATATAAGCGATGTCTTCGGGGTGGAGCGCGTCGGTGCAACCGGCATCCACTGCCGCTTGGACACTGTCGACATGGGCCTTCTCAACTGAGTGACTACCTACCTTGGCTACGGGTGCCCTTTGGCAACGGCCTACGCAGGGCTCTCGTTGGATCCGAACGTTGGAGCCGAAGCGTGGCTGGAGCGCCGCGAGGAGGCCGTTGCCGCCGTGCATGGCACAGGTGACCGAATCGCAGACGCGAACCGTGATCGGTGGAGGTTGCTCTTCGCCGTCTAGAACCACATCGAAGCTGTGGTAGAAGGTAGCGACTTCGTAGATCTCGGCTAAGGAGATAGCGCTCTCTCGGGAGAGGGCAGTTAGGTGACGGGCGGATAAATGGCCAAAATGGTCCTGAAGACGATGGAGGTGCTCGATCAGGAGGTCCCTGCGCCGGGGCATATCCCCCAGGAGATCCCGGACCTCCGCGCGTGCCTCGGGATCGGCGCGACGCCCCCGTCCAACGCCTTTCTTTCGGCTGGATTGCTTGTCGGTCTCGACGGTTTTAGGCATGGCAGGCAACCTGCTCCCTCCCGACCCTGTGGGGGATTCTGTCCTTACAAGAATCCCCTTCCCAATAGCCGGGAGGGTTACCCTACCGGCGGGTCTTTGCCTGGAGGGCTCGGGAGCCGCTTCCCGTATCCCGTCCGGGCCATTCGGTTGGGGCAATGGTGGGTCTAATGATGGGCGTCGGATTCCTTCTAGACTTTCGTCATTCCTCCGGATTGTCTTGAAGACCAAATCTCACTTAAGATGAGACCGGAGCGAGATCCATCCAGTTCCCGGTGAAATTGGGCTGGCTGTCCGGCATTGCCCTTATCCAGGAGGATAGCCCATGGCGGAACAGCGGGAAGGAGCGAAGGAGTCCACCTACACTGAGGAGGAGATCCAGCGGCGCCTGGAAGCGGAATTGCCCCACTGGTACCTCGAAGACGGCTGGATCAAGCGCAAGTACTGCACCCAGAGCTGGAAGGGGACCCTTATGGTGATCGGGGCGGTGGGCCATCTGGCTGAGGCGGCTTTTCATCATCCCGATCTGGAGGCTTCCTACGCTTTCGTCATCGTTAAGCTGGCTACCCACCGAGTGAAGGGCGTGACCGACAGCGACTTCGATCTGGCCAAAAAGATGGAGGAATTGATCCAATGGCAACCGGCTAAGGACCCCAACACTCCTCTGTCCGGGACACCGGATGATGCCCGATTTAAATACATCAAGTACGATGACTAACGCCAAAGAAGGATCTCACCGAGTCCGCCCACGGCGATGTCTCCTACCCAACGTTGGACTCGGTGATGGCTGGGGAACCCACCGGCCATGGTGGGTGCTAGCTTTTCCAGCTCCTGGCGCACCAAGGCTAGGAAACCCAGGTCGAAGTCACCGTTGTCGTTGAAGGTGCTCGGGGGCTCAGGGGGGTGATCAACCACCAAGGTTCCTCGTCGCATGCCGAAGCCGGTGCCCGGTCCTGTGCCTCCGCAGACAACCAACGTGCCTGCTACCATGCGGGTACCTGTGCCCTCACCGGCGCCACCTTGGATTGCTAGGAAGCCTCGACGCATTCGTTCGCCGGTGCGGGCTCCCGCACAGCCATGGATGGTCACGGTGCCTCCTTTCAGGCCCCGCCGGTGTCCGGGTAGGGCAGCCCCTGTTCGATCCCCCGCATCCCCTTCGATGACGATTTCTCCTCCTTCCATCCCGGCAGCGGCTAGGTCCCCACAGCTGCCGTGGACCCGAATGCGGCCTCCTCGCAATCCCTGGCCCAGATGACTCCCCACATCCCCGATAATCTCCACTTCGCCTTGGGTCATGCCGCTGGCAATGCCATCTAATCGGCCATTGGCCCCATGGATCTCGAGGCGCGAAGAGTTGCCCGGGCAGGTTGCTACCTCGAACAGCTCCGCTACGGTTACCTGTCGGTTGCCCAGCCTCAGCGGGATGCGCCCAACCTCTCCGATCCCCATAGACGACAGCCGCGCGGGGTTGAGATTGGCCAGATTGAGCCGGGCCGGAAGCAAACTCCGCAAGGTGAGCCGAACACCGCTCATGCGGCAACCTCCCGAAGTGGAAAATGGTGGGCACCGAGGCTCCCACCGAAGTTGCCTGCCGAGATCCGCTGGAGATCGGATCCGACTTGGCAGGCGGCATGGATTCCAGCCTTCATCGCCCGGCCAATGTCCCCTTGGGTCAGACCGTTGATAACGATTTCTAGGACCCCCTGGGTTTCGGGATCGAGGGCATTATCAATCAATCCTCGCAGGGTAGGGCAGTAGCGCTGATTAGTGGAGGCCGGTAGGCGGGGATAGCGTGAGCCAACCTTGGAGCCGGAGCGGACGATTCCTCCAGGGAAGGGCGTTATGACATTGGGGATTCGGGCGATGGCTTCCACTGCGGCCTCACAGGCTTCCAAAGCCCCTTCCCTGGATCGGGCAAGGACCAAGAAATTACCACCCCCAATGGCCGGCGCCGTTCCGGTACTCTCCTCGCAAAGGAATTCTCCCTCCAGCACCGGAACTCGCCAGTACCGTCGCCCTCCCAAAAGCTTAGCAATCTGGTAACCGTCGCCAAAGTAGCGTAGAGATTGGCCCAGGGGGAGGGATTTTCCGTCATCGAGTCCCGCGAAGACAGCACTGGTCGGAGCGGTCATAACGCATTGTCCAATCCGATTAGGGACTTGTTCAGCCAATGCGTCGTGATCGAAGCCGAAGAATAAAAGAGCGATTCCGGGACGGCCATCCATGGTTTCTTCCGGCAATAGGAAGCGCTCGATGCCAGCCTCTAGACCGCACCCGATGACCGAGGTGGCAAAGCCGGTAACCGTTTGGGCCGCGTGGAGGGCCCACCGCTGGTTGTGGGCGGTAACAACCACACGGGTAGCGGTCATATCAAAGGCCTCGGCGAAAGTATCCTCAACCGGAACCCCATTGAGCTCCATGCAATCACTCCGCTAATAGTGCAAGATGAAGTTATTGTAAACCGAAGTAGGCCTCGCAGGGAGCAATGGGGGCACACTTTGGGCTAAGCATTATTTAGACCCCGTTAGTGCGCTCTTGCCGTGCCTTAATCGGATTGCAAGGCGCCTTGGCCTTGGTGCCGGGAGGATGGCCTCATTGGGCTGGATAGCGAGCGCCCTAGCAGCTCCTGGCTGGAGCTGGAAGCTCAGCTGACCCGAATGGAGAGAGGCCGTTTCTGTAAAGGTTGACGAAGGGGGTGAGCTGGAGCGCCAATAGGGTCTTTGGCTGATGGCCTCCGGTAAGCGAGTAAAGAGGCCGCTTGATCGGTTCCCCCTTGATCCGTGCCAGGTAGCTCGGGTGCGGAATGAGCCGCGGAGGCTGAATAACCAAAGGAGGGGGAGGTATTGTGGAATCTTATTGAAAAACTAAGGCGATTGTTTGGCTCAGGATCCGAGATCGGATCCGTTACCCCAACCACCAGTACGGGAGGAAGTGCGATGGCAAAGGTTAACGGCACCGTAGTTGGCGAATCACTGGTTGGTGACGGCAATGAGGTGGCCCATATCGACCTGATCATGGGCCCCCGAGGCAGCGCGGTTGAGAATGCCTTCTGTCACGCTTTGACCAATAACAAGCAGGGACACAACACACTGCTAGCTGTGGTCGCGCCGAATCTGCCCGCCAAGCCTAACACCGTGATGTTTAACAAGGTGACCATTCAGGGGGCCGATCAGGCCATCCAGATGTTTGGCCCAGCCCAGCGCGGCGTGGCCCTAGGGGTTACTGATTCCGTAGAGGAGGGAACGATCCCTGCCGAAGAGGCAAATGATATCTTCATTTGCGTTGGGGTCTTCATCCACTGGGAAGCCAGCGATAACGACAAGATCCAGGACTGGAACTACCAGGCGACGAAGGAAGCCATCCAGCGGGCGGTTTCTGGTGAGCCTCAGGCCCAAGAAGTGGTCAAGCGCAAAAGCGAGGCCCATCCTTTCGCTGCCCATGTATAAGGTAAGCCCAAGCCGGAGAGCTCGGGGGTGTCTCGGAAGGGGCGCCCCCCTCTTCGCTGCGTCCAGAAGTTGTCGGACCTTGTTTCGGAGTGGCCCCTTACTGCTGCTGTTGCCTCTCTATCCTTGATCCCTGTTGGATGGGAGCCCTGGAGCCAGTCCTGCGGCTGGGGCTCGCTTGCGTTGTAAGATGAGGGCGAGATGCCCGAGCATATCTTATTCTTGACCGGTCATATGGCGGAGCCCCATCTGCGGAAGGTCCTAGCCCAGATGGGGCCTGTCGAGTTTAGCTACGAGGTCCTGGATATCGGGATCAGTGTGGCTGGGCTCATGAGCGCGGAGCTGATTGCCCGCCGAGTTTCCGATCCCCGAGGCGCGGATCGCATTTTGGTTCCCGGTCTGTGCGCGGGCGATCTGACTGGTCCTGCCTCACAGCTGGGAGTCCCTGTGGAGCGGGGCCCAGATGATCTGAAGGATCTGCCTGAGTTCTTTGGCCACGGGGGGCAATCGCCGGATCTTTCCCACTACGAGGTTCGCATCTTCGCTGAGATTGTTGAGGCCCCGGATCTGGATCTGGACCGTATCCGGGAGCGGGCGGCTCGTTATCATGCCGATGGTGCCGATGTAATCGACCTGGGCTGCTTACCTGGGCGGGGCTTTCCCCATTTGGAGGAGGCCGTGACCGCTCTCCGGGAGGAAGGCTATGCTGTCAGTGTGGACTCCCTGGAGCCGGAGGATCTCCTTCGTGGGGGACGAGCCGGTGCCGATTATCTACTCAGCCTGAAGGAGAGCACCCTGTGGATTGCTGAGGAGGTAGGCTCCGTTCCCGTTGTGATCCCGGAGGAGCCCGGGGATCTCGACTCCTTGATCCGTGCCTGCCGGGCCCTACTCGAGCGGGGGCGGGAGTTTCTTGCTGATCCCGTGCTCGATCCGATCCACTTCGGATTCGTGGAGTCGCTGGTAAGGTATTCCGAGCTACGGGATCGCCTTCCTGAAGCACCGATCCTGATGGGGACAGGCAACATCACTGAGCTGACGGAGGCCGACACAGTGGGCATGGTAGCCCTCTTGGCTGGCATCATGTCGGAGCTTCGAGTCGATGCGCTCTTGAGTACGCAGGTGAGCCCGCACGCACGCACTGTGGTCCGGGAGTCGGATGTTGCCCGTCGGATCCTCTATGCCGCTCGGGAGGATAAGGCCTTCCCCAAGGGCTATGGGCGGGGCCTAACCCCCCTCCACGAACGCCGGCCTTTCCCCTATAACCTGACCGAAGTCCGGGAGGTGGCAGAACAGGTCCGCGACCCCAACTACCGCATCCAAGTGGTGGAAGAAGGGGTCCAGGTCTACAATCGGAACGGTCTCGTCTCCGGGACCGACCCTTTGGAGCTCTTTTCCCAGCTTGAGCGCCTCCAAGGTGACGCGCCCCATGCCTTCTACATGGGCATGGAGCTCGCTCGGGCCCAAATCGCGTGGCAGCTCGGTAAGCGGTACAGCCAGGACGAGGAGCTAGATTGGGGCGCTGCTTCCCACCCTGGCAAGACGGAGCCGGAGCGCGATGAGCGAGGCTTCCCGAAAGTGGGGCCTACTTTGACTGCCAGTCGCCGGCAGCGTCGCGGGCGCAGTCGCAAACACTCCTCTGGGGGTGAGGAGGCGTGATCCACGAGGCGATTGTTACCACCTGCAACCGGGAGGGTGTGCCCCACCTCGCACCCATGGGCTTCCGCGAGGAGGAAGGGGGGGTCGTTCTAGCCCCCTTTCGCCCTTCGGGGACCTTGGATAATTTGGAGGCTACCGGCACCGCGGTGATCAATCTTACTGACAATGTGGCCATCTTCGCGGGTTGTTTGACGGGTCGCCCTAATTGGGCCACCGTTCCGGCAACGGCCATCGAGGGAGTGCGCCTGGTTGATACCTTGGCCCATCGGGAGCTGGAGGTGATCCATACCAAAGAGGATCCGGAGCGACCGAAGCTGTACTGCCGGGCGGTCCTCGGGGAGAATCATCGACCGTTCGAGGGTTTTAATCGGGCTCAAGGTGCCGTGCTGGAGGCAGCCATCCTGGTAAGTCGCCTCCATTTTCTCCCTCAGGAGAAGATTGAGCGGGAGCTCGACTATCTAGCACTTGCCGTGAAGAAGACCGCTGGCTCCCGCGAGTGCCAAGCGTGGGAGTGGCTCATGGGAGCTGTTGCTGCATACTATCCGCCGGGGCATCCGAGTTGACGGCTCTGCTGGCTAGCGTCACTGACTTGGAGGAGGCCCGTATGGCCCTGTCCGGTGGGGCGGATCTGATTGACCTGAAAGCCCCGAGGCAGGGTGCCCTCGGTGCCTTGCCGATAGCGAGGGTTCGGCAGGTCGTGGAAGTTGTTGCGGGGGAGGTGCCGGTGAGCACCACGGTGGGTGATGGCTCACTGGCTTCGAGGCAGGTGCAGGCTGCTGTCCGGAAGCGGGCTAGGGTTGGGGTGGATTTCATCAAGATTGCCTTACCTTCGGGATCGGAGTGCGAGCCTTGCCTCCAAGCACTGGCTCGATTGGCCGGAGAGGGGATCTCCCTAGTGGCTGTGCTCTTGGCCGACGCCGATCCTGACTGGGAGCTTATTATTGGTCGAATTGCTGAAGCAGGGGGGGTAGGGGTCATGCTGGACACCGCCAACAAGGAGGCGGGTGGACTCCCTCAACTCCTGACCGAGAGAGAGCTATTGGGTTTCTTGCGAACTGCCCGGACTTACGGATTGTTCGCCGGTCTCGCCGGCTCCTTGAGCGCAAAGGATGCGGCGCCGCTTGCGGCCTTAGGGCCAGACTACCTGGGGTTTCGAGGGGCCCTTTGCCGAGGAAATGAGCGCACGGCGCCATTGGAGCCGCAGGCCGTGGCTGGGGTTCGAATGTGTCTGAGCTCGGCTCCCGGTAAAGGACGGGATCAGCCTAGGCGCCCTTGGAGCCATCGGCCGAGGTCGTTTATCTCGGCCTCGGAGACGCCGTGATCGACGGGGTATTCCCGCCACTCCAGAGCCTGCGCCCCGAGTCTCCGTAGCCGGTCGCGCATTGCAGTGCCCAGAGCAAGGGGGATTAGGCTGTCATCTCGCCCGTGGGCCAGCCAGAGGGGGCTATCGCGCTGGATTGGCTCAATGGGGGGATCTTCTGGCAAGTAAGCGGAGAGAGCAGCCATACCGGCAAGGGGACGGGGATAGCTCAGACCGGTCCACAAGGCCATGACGCCCCCCTGGGAAAAGCCGCCGAGCACAATTCGATGGGAGTCCAGCCCTTGCTCTTCTAGATCCTTTAGGAAGGCCCCGAGGCGTGCGGCGGAATCTTGGATCCCGGGGCGATCTGGCTCGGCAGAGAGATCCGCATTGCGGATGTCGTACCAAGCCCGCATGGTGAAGCCCATGTTGAGGGTAACGGATCGGAAGGGGGCGTGAGGTAGCAGTACGCGCGTCTCCGGAGGCAGCCAGGCGGATTGGCTGAAAAAGGGCGCGAAGTCATGGCCATCGGCTCCAAGGCCGTGAAGCCAGACAATGGCCGCATTCCAAGGGCCCTGGGGCCTCAGATCCAAGAAGTGGAGCTCATTGGCGTGGGATCGCACGCCCTTCCTCTCTTGCTGTTGTCTCTAAATCCCAGCCCCCATGATTCCCCGGTTGCGCCTACGGAAGCCAGGGCCACTGGCCAGTTGCCCGATAGCGCCGGTAATCTGCCAGAATCCGGTCGTGATCGAAGGCCATCTCGGGTGGGGCGTCTAAGGGAAACCAGTCTGTTCGAGCGGCATCGGTGGCAGCTTGGGGCTCCCCGAAAGGGCGGGCTACGTATACTGTTGAGATGGTATGCCCTCGTGGATCGCGCTCGGGGGCAGAGTAGGTAGCGAATTGAAAAAGCTCTGTCATGTCGAGATCCGTTTCTTCTCGAACTTCTCGCCGAACCGCTTCCTCTAGCCGCTCTCCTGGATCCACGAAACCGCCCGGAAGGGCCCAGCCGTAAGGGGGGTTCTGTCGCTGGATGAGCAGAACTTGATCGTGGTCGTTCACGAGGATCGCGTCCACTGTACAGGAGGGGGTGGTCACCAAATCAGTACTTCTCGATAATGCTTATCTTGCACGGAGGGAGAGCGATGCCATTGCTTCAAGTCTATACGAACCAAGAGTTTACTACCACCGAAGGCCGTGCCGATTTCCTTCGAGCAGCTTCGACTGATATCGCCCGTCTGCTGGACAAGCCCGAAAAGGCCTGTATGGTTACTTTGGAGACGAATCGGGATATCCTATTTGCTGGCTCCGATAATCCCGCCGCTTTCGTTGAGCTTGCCAGCCTAGGGTTGCCAAGTGGTGAGACCGGACACCTTTCGGCGGGGTTATGCGATCTGCTAAGCGAGCATCTTGGGGTCCATCCAGCCCGAATCTTTATCCACTTTCACGATGTGGAGCAGTCCATGTGGGGAAATAACCGCACAACCTTTGCTTGAGTCTCCTCCCGAGCCTATCCTTTCTCTCCGGTTGGGTGGTCGGAGCCTGCGAAGAGAGCCTCGAGGGTATCGGCGTAATGCTGTGCTACCACCTTGCGCTTGACCTTCCGGGTAGGGGTCAGCTCGCCTTTCTCTAAGCGGAAGGGGTGGGCGAGTAGTCGGAATCGACGGATCTGCTCCCACGCGGGCATATCGGCGAGAGCTTGATGGATGGTTTCCCGGACCAGGCGCTGGGCTGCGGGCGAGTCGGGGTTAGGGGTGGTTGTTTCCCATCCTAGACGATGGGCCAGGGCTTCCCAATCCGGAAGGATCAAGGCTGCCAAGAAGGGCTGGCCATGGCCGAACACCACAGCCTCCTGGATGATTGGCTGGGCTGTCAGGCGAACCTCGATGCGTTGGGGCGAGATGTTCTTCCCTCCAGAAGTGACCAAGATTTCCTTGAGTCGATCGGTAATCTGTAGATAGCCCTCCGCATCGAGATGGCCCCCGTCTCCCGTGTGCAGCCATCCTCCCTCCAATACCGAAGCGGTCTCCTCTGGCCGTCGCCAATAGCCTCGCATGACATTAGGCCCCTGGACGAGGATCTCGCCCTCATCTGCAATTCGTACCATCACGTTGGGTAAGGGCTGACCCACTGTGCCAATCCGGACGGCGTTCTCGGGATTGACGCTGACCACCGGTGCGGTTTCCGTCTGTCCGTAGCCTTCCAAGATGGGGAGCCCAATGTACCAGAAGAACTGGGCCACTTCCTCGGGTAGGGCGGCTCCTCCGCTTACCAGGAGGCGCATGCTCCCCCCTAGCTTATTCCGAAAGCCGCGACGCAAGAGGCGGCGAGAAGGACCACCTAGCAGGGGGGTGGGTGAGCCCCCATCTCCTGTTGCCCAGCTAAGGAGCCGGTTGACCAAGGGATCGCGTTCCCGCTGCGATTGGATCCGATCGTAGAAGAGCTGATACATGCGCGGAACGGCCACCAGGACGGTAGGGCGAGCCCGCTGCATATCTGCAGGAACCGTTTGGGGGCTTTGGGCGTAGGCTATCTCAGCCCCGCCGAGATAGGGGAGGAAGTGCCCAGTGGTGCGCTCGAAGATATGGGCCAAGGGGAGGAACGACAGGAAGCGATCTCCCGGGAATAGTTTCAGTACCTGTAGGATGCCTTCGATATTGCTTAGAAGATTGCCGTGAGTTAGCTCCACCCCTTTGGGCCAGCCCGTGGTCCCCGAGGTGTAGACCAGCGTCGCTAAATGGGATCGATCAAGGGAACGATTGCGCTCGGCCGGCTCGTTGACAGGCACCTGCTCGCCCTGGCGTAAGAATTCTTGCCAGGGCATGACAGCAGGAATTGCCCTATCCGGCTCTGTTCCGGCTACGGCAATGGGCGGAGAATAGGGGACTTCTTCCAGGATGGTGGCGATTTCCCCTAGGGCCTGCTTGCCTTGCACACAGACCAGCTTCGGCTCCGAGTCCTGCAAGATATACTTCACCTCGACCGAATATTGGCCCTGGAAAAGGGGAACAAGGATCACGCCCAGTGTCTGGGCGGCCAGGTCCATGGCAGCCCAGAAGCGGCCATTGGGCGCCATCAGGGCCAAACGGTCCCCGGCCTCCAATCCGTAACCCACCATAGCCCGGGCGTTAGCAGTCACCTCCTCATGTAGGGTTTGGGCCGACACGGGCAGGAAGGTCTTGCCTGAAGGTTCTAGACAAATTGTTTGGTTTGGGCAGGAATGGACGCGGTTTTGCCAAGCCGCGCCGAGGCTGGGACTGTGACGCACATTCTCCAGGCCTGAGAACCGGCGCTTCGGATTCTTTAGCCGCTGAAGGAAGTCGGCTAAGCCCATGGGGTGGCTAGTCTCCTGCACGGATTAGGGCTCCTAGGCCTGCCTCCATTAGAGCAGTCTCCATGCGCGAACGAGTGGCCGGGACGGATTCATCCAAATAGGCCTGTTCGAGGAGGTCCCGGATCCACTCGGTATCGAAAGAGCGCAGCACCCACTTGATCCGCAGTAAGGCGCCGGCACTCATGGATAGTTCATCCACTCCCATGCCGACCAATAGGAGGGCTCCCATGGGCTCCGCCGCCATCTCCCCGCAGACCGAAACAGGTCGGCCTTGCTCTTGGGCCCCTTTGACGACTGTGGCAATCGCCCGGAGGACCGCAGGATGGAGGCTATCGAACAGTTTGGCTACACGGGCATTGTTCCGGTCCACAGCCAATAGGTACTGGGTGAGATCGTTGCTCCCGATGGACAGAAAATCAACCCGGCGAGCGATGGCGGCGGTCTGGAAGACTGCCGAGGGCACTTCGATCATGGCCCCAATGGGAAGGGTCGGTACAGTCTCCCCCGCTGCCTCTAGCTCTCGCCGGGCGCGCTCGATGAGGCTCAGTGCTTGGTCAAGCTCGTCGACCATGGATACCATAGGTAACAAGAGGCGACCCTGACCATGTAGCGAGGCCCGGAAGAAGGCTCGCAGTTGGGTTAGGAAAATCTCTGGATGATCCAAGGCAAGTCGGAGCCCCCGCCAGCCCAAAAATGGATTGTCGTCTTTGATGGGTAGATAGGGCAACAGCTTATCGCCCCCGATGTCCAGGGTTCGGAAGGTTACTGGTCGGGGATGGAAGGCAGCGAATACCTGCTTATAGATGCGAACTTGCTCGTCCTCGCTGGGGAACCGATCGCGGTTTAAGAAGGGAAGCTCGGTCCGATAAAGGCCAATGCCTTCTGCACCACTGCGCAGTGCGGGCTCGAGATCGGCGAGGAGTCCCGTATTGGCGAATAGGGTGATGACATGGCCGTCTCGGGTGACTGCTGGAAGATCCCGCAGCTCCAGTAATCGCTCAGAAAGGGCCGCCTCTTCGGCCTCCAAACGACGGTATTCGCTCCGGATGGTGGTGGAGGGCTCGACGTAGAGCCGGCCACTGTAGCCGTCAACGATAACCGATTTGCCGTCAATCAGACCGACTGGCAGATCCTCTACGCCCATTACAGCGGGAAGACCGAAGGCTTGGGCCAGGATTGCTACATGGCTGCCGGCGGAGCCTGATGCACTGACCACGCCTTTCAGGTGGCTTTCGGGAATGGTGGCCAGATTCAGCGGCGAAACTTCCTCCCCGACCAGGATAGTCTCTTCGGGGAAGGCCCGCTCCCACTCGCCTTGGGCTTGTTGCAGATGGGCAAGCAGCCGGCGTCCAAGGTCCCGCATGTCCGCCGCGCGCTCGCGGAGGTAGGGATCGTCCATGTTCTCGAAGGCTCGGATATACTCCTTTACCACATCCCGTACGGCTGTCTGTACCCAGGCCCCTGCCTCGATGCTTGCCTCCACCCGACGGTGGAAGCCCTTATCCCGAAGGATATGGAGGTAGGCATGGAAAAGATCATCGCTCCCCTCTTCCTCAAGGCATTCGGAAAGATTGCTTCCCAGTTCGGCCAGCTCCTGGTCGACCGTCTCTAGGGCTTGCCGGAAAGTTTGCTTGTCCTCTTCCGGGTCCTCGGTAGCGCGATCGGCGACGGCGTTGAGGTCTGCGGGGGGATGGACTGCCCGGGCGGTGCCAATGCCGATTCCCTGGGCGCCACTCAGGCCACTTAATAAGGTTTCTCCTGAAGGAGATAGGGGTTCCTCGGGTTCCCCTAGGGCTTGACGCTGACTGCGGGACAGACGGTCTAGGACTTGGGCATGGGCGATGGCGCCACCAAGTTGAGCGGCGGCCGTAAACAAGAGGGTGGCATGCTCCTCGTCGAAGGGCTCGGGCGTGGTCCGCTGGACAGCGATAACCCCAAGCACCTCTCCACGGTGGAGGATGGGAACACCTAGGTAGCCTGGGAATTGCTCTTCCCCTGTCTCCGGGAAGTAGTGGAAATCCGGATGCTTCTCGGCGTTGGCCAGATTGACGGGCTCTTCTTCCTGGGCAACCAGGCTAACGAGCCCTTCGTTCGGTCCCAGCCGCACCTGACCCACCGACTCGGGCTTAAGGCCTTCCGTGGCGCGTAGGATCCAGCTCCCTGGGGCCTCTGGATCCGGTAGGTAGATGGTGCAGACCTCGGCGTCCATCGCTTGACGGAGGCCGATGACCAAGGTCCGAAGCGCTTCCTCGAGGCTGGGGGCCTTGCCGACTTGCTCGGTCAGGCGATGCAGCGTCTGAAGGACATTAGCCGGTTGCACCGCAATCCTCAGAGGAGGAGGTGGGCGCGGCTCCAGAGGTTTCTGCCCAGGGAGTGATGAGTCCTTGAGAGATTCCCAGCTGATCCAAGACCCGGGCCACCACAAAGTTCACCAAATCATTGATGGTCTCTGGGCCATGGTAAAAGCCCGGATTGGCCGGAAGGATGGTAACGCCTAGTCGGGCCAGCCGAGCCAGATTTTCGAGGTGTATGGCAGAAAGGGGGGTTTCCCGGGGCACCAGGATCAGCGAACGGCGCTCTTTAATCACGACGTCCGCGGCCCGCTCGATCAGATTGTCGCTGGAGCCAGCGGCAATGGCGGCCACGGTCCCCGTTGTGCATGGGCAAATCACCATGGCCTGGGGTGCATTAGAGCCGGAAGCTAGCGGAGCGGTCCATTGCTCTCGGCCGTAAACCCGTAAGGTCCCAGAGGGCTTGCGAAGCCATTCTAATAAGGTGTGGCGCATCCCTTCGGGCTGTGCGGGCAGCTTGAGCTCCGTTTCCTGATCCAGGACCACCTGCGCGGCTTTGGAAACGATCAGCTCCACCGTCTGTCCAGCCGTAAGTAGCTGCTCTAGGAGCTTTATGCCGTAGGGGGCTCCAGAAGCGCCGGTCCACGCTAGGGCGATGCGGTCCGAGTCGTCCAATAATTCGCCATCCCTCTTGCTATTAAGGGGAACATAAATGAGGTCACCAGAACCGGCCCGGTAACAGGGGATCTGCTCTGGGAGAGCCCGCCCTTCGGATACCCCCCAGTCGCTCCTCACCCGTTATCCTCACCCGTTACCGGACCGCCGCACTATGGCAAAACTTTCGTCCCCTTAGTAGAGGTGCAAGTATCCACTCCGGTGAGCTCTATAGACCCAGATTCTCCCAGATGCGCTTAGTGGCCTCGGCTTTGTTTAGCGTGTAAAAGTGGATACCAGGCACTCCATTAGCGAGCAGCTCCTCAGCCTGGCGAGTCGCAATCTCGATTCCCAGCTCCTTTTGTGACTCAGGATCGTCTTCGTAGTGCTCCATGCGCTTACGAAGCCAGAGTGGGATGTCAGCTCCACACATCTGAGAGAACCGATCGATCTGCTTAAAGTTGGTGATCGGCATAAGGCCTACTTTGACGGGAACCATTATCCCATGCCTGCGAACATCCTCCACAAATTTGTAGTAAGAATGATTGTTAAAGAAATACTGAGTAGTTGCAACATCAGCTCCCGCCCTGATCTTCTGGATGAAGTTCTCGATATCGGTAAAGGGGTCTGGGGCTTCGGGGTGGTGCTCCGGATAGGCCCCTACAACGATTTCGAAATCTGGAAAATGTTCCTTAATGTAAGTCACTAGCTCATTGGCGTAGCGGAAGCCACCTTTCTTGAAGGCTTCTTCGTCCTCGGGAATGTCCCCTCGTAGCGCGATGATGCGACGGATGCCAGCCTTCTGATAGCGCTCCAGGATGGCATGGATGTCCTCCTTACGGGAGCCGATGCAGGAAAGATGTGGGGCGGCCTCTGTCCCGGCCTCCTGCTGAATCCAATCTACCGTCTGGAAGGTGCGCTCGCGAGTGGAACCGCCGGCCCCAAAGGTGACCGAGCAATAGGCGGGCTCGAGCTTGCGAAGTTCGTGAACGGTCTGGCGGAGTCGCTCCTTACCCGCCTCGTCTTTCGGGGGGAAGAACTCAAAGGAAAATTCAAAATTTTCCCGATTAAAACCCATCTCTTCTGCCTTATCTTGGTGATTAGTTGGAGATCGAACCTGTGTTCTGGAGAGGACTTATCGATTAGCCGGTGATCCCCATTAGTCGATCCGTTGCAGGTCACTCTTTGCTCTGCCCTTTGTGGGTCGCCCGGTTCACGGATCGACGAATGGGGACAGGCCCCATTCGGAAAGGGTCCAGCGCCTTCCTCCTCGGATGGACGCTAGTAGCGGTAATAATCCGGCTTGAAGGGTCCATTAACAGGAACGCCTAGATATTCAGCTTGATCACTGCTCATCTTGGTGAGATGGCCGCCCAAGCCTTCCACGTGGATGCGTGCCACTTCTTCGTCAAGATGCTTAGGCAGGACATAGACCCGGTTGTCATACTCCTCACTCCGGGTAAACAGCTCAATCTGGGCCAAGGTCTGGTCCGAGAAGGAGTTGGACATGACGAAGCTGGGATGACCGGTGGCATTGCCCAGGTTCAGCAGTCGCCCCTTAGACAGCAGGATGATCCGCTTACCGTCGGGCCAGATAACGTGGTCCACCTGAGGCTTGAGCTCGTCCCACTCCAGATCGGAAAGGCTGTCAACATCGATCTCGTTATCGAAGTGACCAATGTTGCCCACGATGGCGTTGTTCTTCATCTGGTCCATATGGGCCCGGGTGATGACATCCTTATTCCCCGTAGCAGTAATAAAGATATCGGCTTCGGGAGCGAGCTCGTCCATAGTACGCACCTCGAAACCTTCCATTTGGGCTTGGAGGGCACAGATGGGGTCGATCTCAGTGATCGCAACCCGGGCTCCTACGGCCTTTAGGGAATGGGCGGATCCCTTACCGACATCGCCGTAACCGCATACGACAGCGTATTTGCCAGCCACCATCACGTCCGTGGCGCGTTTGATGCCGTCGAGAAGCGACTCACGGCAGCCGTAGAGGTTATCGAATTTGGATTTGGTAACCGAATCGTTGACATTGATAGTGGGCGTCTTGAGTTTGCCTTGCTTCTCCATGTGGTAGAGGCGATGGACGCCGGTGGTAGTCTCTTCAGTGACACCCCGGATCTCGTCTAAGAGATGGGGATACTTCTCATAGACCATGGCCGTTAGATCGCCGCCGTCGTCCAGGATCATGTTGGGTGTCCAGCCGTCCGGCCCGTTGATGGTCTGGTCAATGCACCAGTCGTATTCGTCTTCCGTTTCCCCCTTCCAAGCGAAGACAGGGGTACCCTTAGTGGCGATGGCGGCGGCGGCCTCATCTTGGGTGGAGAAGATATTGCACGAGCTCCACCGGACCTCGGCTCCCAGATGTTGCAAGGTCTCGATCAGGACCGCGGTTTGAACCGTCATGTGGATGCAGCCGGCAATGCGAGCCCCCTTGAGGGGCTGCTCTGGGCCCCACTCCTTGCGCAGCTTCATCAGACCGGGCATCTCCGTCTCAGCGATCTCAATCTGCTTCCGGCCCATGCCGGCAAGACCGATGTCAGCAACCTTGTAGTCTGTAGCCATGGTCCATTACTCCTCAGTTGCCTACCTGGATTTCCTCTTGAGGTAGGGGTAGCGGATCGTTGCATGGAAGGCATCTGTGCCCGAGGAGGGAGCCACCGAGGGTGGCCCCGGGCTCTTGGGATGATGAAGGTGTCTATAGGCCTGCCTCTGAGCGAAGGGTCTCGGCCTTGTCGGTTTTCTCCCAGCTGAACTCCGGCTCCTCCCGACCGAAATGGCCATTGGAGGCCGTTTTCTGGTAAATAGGGCGCAGTAGGTCGAGCATCTGCACAATGCCCTTGGGGCGCAGATCGAAATGCTTACGGATGAGCCGCTCGATTCTCTCCTCGTCAACTTTGGCGGTACCGAAGGTCTCCACGTGTACCGATACCGGATTGGCGATGCCAATGGCGTAGGCTAACTGGACCTCGCAGATATCGGCGAGTCCGGCAGCCACAACATTCTTGGCCACGTAACGGGCGGCATAGGCAGCGGAACGGTCGACTTTGGTAGGGTCCTTCCCGGAAAAGGCGCCGCCGCCATGGCGGCCCATGCCGCCATAAGTGTCCACGATGATCTTACGGCCGGTTAGGCCGCAGTCGCCTACAGGGCCACCGATCACGAATCGCCCCGTTGGGTTGATCAGGTACTTAGTATCCTGAGTAAGCATGGAAGAGGGGATGATTGGCTTGATGATCTCTTCCATGACCCCTTCCTTGAGGTCCTCGTAGGATATCGATTCGTCGTGCTGGGTGGAGAGCACCACGGCATCGATGGACTTGGGTGTGTTGGCCTCGTAGCGCACTGACACTTGAGATTTCACATCCGGGCCTAGCCAGGACAATTTGTCTTGGTTGCGCAGGGTCTTTTGCTGCTCGGTGAGCTGATGGGCATACTGGATGGGCATGGGCATAAGGGCATCGGTTTCGTTGGTGGCAAAGCCGAACATTAGCCCCTGGTCTCCAGCGCCCTGATCTAGGTCGAGACCGCTGCCTTCGTTGACACCTTGAGCGATATCCTGGGATTGCTTGTCGAGGGCCAACAAGACAGCACAGGTGTTGCCGTCGAAGCCCATATCGCTGCTGGTGTAACCGATATCAGTGATTGTCTTGCGCACAATCTCAGTGTAATCCACTTGAGCACCGCTGGTAATCTCTCCAGATAGGATGGCCATCCCCGTATTTACCATGCTTTCACAAGCCACCCGGGACAGCGGATCCTGCGCTAGGAGGGCATCTAGGATAGCGTCCGAAAGATTATCGGCCACCTTATCCGGATGACCTTCGCCTACCGACTCGGAGGAGAGGAGGTATTCGCGTGGCATAGAATCGAGGCTCCTTTGGGTTGGGATTCGAGATGGGCAGTAGGCTTGATCGGTTACCCCTAGAGAGTCTGGCGTTCGACCCCGCAGCTCGCTGCTCTGCGAAGGATCAATGGTAAGGGATTGCTCCTTTTCGCCCGAATTGACTCAGCGTTCAGGGTGCAGTTGGGGCAGGGTTAGGGAGTCCGTGGCTTATAGGCGACCTGCTGGATGAAATCTACCTCATGGCGGTCGTAAGGCCTTTCGAAATCGCCATAGCGGTCAACGTTGATAAACCCGGAATCCTCAAGCAGATGCGAAACGTAATCCTGACGCAAGGGGTACATTTTGAGCTGGAACTTGGCCCCATCGGGGAAGACGTACTCGAATCGGGCAAGGTAGCGGTTCAGCTCAGCGGGATAGGCATCCACTCCTTTCCCAGAATAATAGTAATTGTGCTTAGAGGTGTAGCCATGCTCTAACATGGAGTCATAGTTCCGATGATCAATGGCAACCAGGCCTCCTGGCTTGACTGCCTTGTAGAACTCTTCCAAAGCGTCGCGGCGGGCCTCGTGCTCAAACAGGTGGGTAAAGGAATTGCCCAGGCAAAGGATCGCATCAAAGGCTTCCTTGCCAAGGTCTTTGGAGAGCTTGACCCAATCGGCGGTCTTGGTCTCCTTGAGCTCGATGCCCATCTTACGGGCGTTCTCCTGAGTCTTGCGGACCATATTGGCCGAGCCGTCAGCGGCAGTAACCTCGAAGCCCGATTTGGCCAGCGTGATGGAGTGGAAGCCTGTACCACAAGCCACGTCGGCAACAGTTTGAACTCCGGAAGAGGTGAGTAGGCGCTGATAGAAGCCGCCCTCAGCCGCCTCTCGCTTATCCCAGCCAACTAGGTCATCCCAATAGTCGACAAAATCCTTTGTGTACTGTTCATGCTCAAGTCCGGTGTTCTCGTTTCGAATGCCCATAGGGAAATTCCTCCCTTCCTCCCGAGGGAATGAAGTGGACCGGCTCGTGGATTTCAGGTGCGATTCGGGGGCCGGTCGCTGAGGGCCCCGGTCGCAGCAGAGGGGCCAAACCCGCGAAGGTGTATTAAGGAGAGGACGAGTGGGATGGGAAAATGACTATCCGCGCGGTTACACCGCCAGGGGATTGTATCGGATTGGCACCTTATACTTTGTTTCCCTTGCGCCCCCTTCTGGCAAGGATAAGGGGGGAGAAGGGTCTGCGGGGAATATGAGTTCAAGGGAAAGCCTTCTGCCCTATTGATCCTTATCATAGCAGCTTTGGCGGTAGAGTCCAACCGGAACCGGGGTTACCCGAGTGGGGCCGACCCCGGTGCTCCATAAGATCTCGGTCAAAACCAAGCCTTAATTTGACAGGTTAAAGCACCCTTCTAGAATAACCCCCTCCGCTTGGAGAGGGAAGCGGTAAAGTCTGTGGCCAGCTTCGAAAAACGGGACCAATCAATTGCTGCCACATGCCGCTCATTGCCGCACTGAGGTGCCGGCACACTTGCCCGGCTACATGAAGGGAGGGGGGTCACCTTGGAAAGGGGATTAGGCCTTACGCATCGCGCCTTATTAAGGGAACCTGAATAAGGTCACCGGGACCGGCCCGGTAACGGGTGAGGAGCGACTGGGAGGGGTATTCGAAGGATGGAGCTCTAACAGGGTAGCTCTAACAGGGTAGAGCAATCGCCGGCTCGCCTAGTTAACTAAGCGAGATTCCTTAATCTTTACTTTACGCTCGTTCACGCTCGCAAAGGAGGGGCTATGAGTGCCTTGATCGCTGGATCCTTTGCCTATGACAATATTTTGGTCTTCCATGACAAGTTCAAGAATCACATCTTACCGGACAAGGTTCACATCCTGAATGTGGCTTTTCTGGTCCCCACTATGCGCCGTGAGTTTGGAGGCACAGCAGGCAATATCAGCTACAATCTCAAGCTTCTTGGCGGGGACCCTCTTCCCATGGGGACTGTAGGGACCGATTTTGGGCCCTACGCGAATCGGATGAACGCCCTAGGGATTCCTCGTACTTATGTGATGGAGATCCCCGACCACTTCACTGGCCAAGCCTTTATCACGACTGACGAGGATGACAACCAGATCACCGCCTTTCATCCCGGAGCAATGGGAGAAGCCCATCGACAAAAGGTGACCGATGTCACTGAACCAGTAGAATGGGGGATTGTCAGCCCCGACGGTAAGGAAGCCATGGTCACTCATGCTGCTCAGTTCCAAGAGGCGGGAATCCCTTTCATTTTCGATCCGGGTCAGGGCCTTCCCATGTTTTCCGGCGAAGAGCTTCTAAGGGTGATTAATCAAGCGGAGATCCTGGCAGTCAATGATTACGAGTGGCAGATGGTTCAGGATAAAACCGGCCACAGTGCTTCCGATCTTTCCCAAAGGGTAGGGACCCTGATCGTTACAAAGGGGGCTGAGGGCTCAGAGGTCCACTCGCGAGAGGGCCTTATCCATGTGCCTGCTGCCAAGCCCGAAGTCATCACGGATCCTACCGGCTGCGGCGACGCCTATCGTGCCGGGATCCTGTTCGGATTGATCAACGGCTGGGATTGGCCAACTACTGGCCGAATTGCCGCTACGATGGGAGCCTACAAGATCGAATGCAGCGGCCCCCAAAACCATTACTTCACAGTCGAAGAATTCAAGGCTCGGATGAAGGAGAATTTCGGTGCCAGCTTTTAGCTAGTGAGGGCGATCATCCGAGCTCGGGCGGGTTGGCAAGAAGCCGTTCCAGCTCCGAGCGTTCGGTGACGGGAGCCGAACAGGCCATTCCACGGCAGATGTAGGCAGCAACCGAGTCCGGTTTTGCCCGGGCCCTCAAAGGGTCAGGGGGTTCGGCATGGTCGGGAATATGAAAGGCCTTGCGGTTCGGTTGCACTCCTGGGGCAACCAGCTCTCGCCATTTTTGGGCGTCAGCTCCTCCATGCAGGGTGATCATCAAGGGGGGAGAAAGGGTTTCCTCTAGGGCTAGGATCAAGGAGACACTAGCCATGGGGTGGGCCTTGATTTCTGGCATAAACAATCGAAGGGTGCGCTCGGCGGCTTCCAAATAAGCGGTCTCCCCTAAGAGGTGGCCCAGATCGAGAAGGGACTGGGCTGCGGCGCCATTGCCCGAGGGCATGGATTGATCCAGACCCGGCTTGGGACGGTGGATTAAGGCCTCTTGATCATTAGCTGTCATAAAGAACCCCCCCTCCTCTGGGTCTTGGAACCGACCCAGAAGGCTCTCCGCCAGATTCTGGGCCAGGGCAAGATCCTCGTCACGCCAGCGAACCTGCAGCAGTTCCATCAACCCTTTCAGAAGGAAGGCGTAATCTTCTAGGAAACCGGGCTGATGAGCTGTGCCATTCTTAAAGACCGCGAAAAGACGTTCGCCGTCCCATGCCCGAGTGCGCAGGAAGTCCGTGATGCCCTGGGCCCGATCAGCGTAGTGCGGCTCGCCGAAGATGTGAGCCGCGCGGGCAAGCCCACTTACCAGCAGGCCATTCCAAGCAGTGAGGATCTTCTCATCCCGTCCGACAAAGGTCCGCTTACGTCGGGCGGCGAAGAGCTTGGCTCGAGCCCTCTCCAGCGCTTCTTGCACCTCCTTGTTCCCTCTATCCAGCTTGTTGGCAACTTCGGTAGGTTGGCGGACCTGCCGGAGATGGTTCTTGCCCCCAAAGTTGCCGCTTTGGGCTACACCATAGGCTGCCTCCACTACCTGGATCTCGAAGGCATCCAATAGCCCGGCGATCTCTTCGTAGCTCCATATGTAATAGCCGCCCTCTACCCCCTCGCTGTCGGCATCTAGGGTAGCGAAAAAGGCCCCTTCGGAGTGACGCATCTCTCGGTCAAGCCAGTCCATGGTCTCCGCTACGGCCAGGCGGAAAGCTTCATCCCCGCTATGGACATAGCCTTCGGCGAGCACCCCCAGGAGTTGGGCGTTATCGTAGAGCATCTTTTCGAAATGGGGGATGGTCCAATTGGCGTCTACGCAATAGCGGAAGAAGCCTCCACCAATATGGTCGTAGAGTCCCCCTTGGACCATTGCACGAAGGGTAGCGAGGGCCCTATCCCCCGATTGATGATCCCCATCCAGGGCGAGGCGTCGAAGACTGAAGGCAATCTCTGCTGTGGGGGGGAATTTGGGGACATCTCCCCAGCCGCCGTGGGCTGGGTCAAAGGTTTGCTCTAGCTCGTGGCGAAGCCGCTGAATGGGCTGAGCGTCTAGCGGCTCAGTGCTCGAAGGGGCTATCTGTTGGAGGCCCTCGATGACCGCCTGGCCATTCTGATTAGCGGATTCGCGGTGCTGGCGGTAGAATTCAGCTACCTGCTTCAAGACCTGGGGCAAACCCGGCATGCCAAGTTTGGGCTCTCGAGGGAAATAGGTGGCAATGAAGAAAGGTTCTTGATCCGGAGTCAGGAAGGCGGTCAGGGGCCATCCTCCGCCGCGTCGATTCATGAGCTGGTGGGCTAGCTGGTAGATCTGGTCCAAATCCGGGCGCTCTTCTCGGTCGACCTTGATGGGGACGAAAAGGCGGTTTATGAGCTCGCCTATCTCGGGATCCTCGAAAGACTCCCGTTCCATGACATGGCACCAATGGCAGGCGGAGTAGCCGATGGAAAGTAGAATGGGACGGTCCAGCTTTCGAGCCATGGCCAAGGCCGTCTCATCCCAGGGCTGCCAGGCAACAGGGTTGTCCGCGTGCTGCTGGAGATAGGGGCTGGAGCAGCCCTTAAGCCGGTTCTCCTGCAGTGCTTCGGCCATTAGACTTGTCTCCCTGAGAATGGGAAAATTAATTAATATGCACTGTTCTGGGTCTCTTTTGCCTGCCAAGGCAATCGCCGCTCTTTATCTAATCCAAACGGTCTGGATATTGGTGAACTCACGAATGCCAGGGGTTCCCAGCTCTCGACCGTAGCCCGAGGTTTTGACTCCACCGAAGGGCAAGCGAGGATCGCTTTTGACTGAATCATTGACAAACGCTACGCCCACTTCGAGGCGTTGCGCTATCGTTTCCCCGTGCTCCTGACTGCCAGACCAGACAGAGGCGCCCAGCCCATAGCGACTGCGGTTAGCTACAGCGACAGCCTGTTCCTCGTTGGCAACCCGGATCAAAGGGGCTACCGGCCCGAAGGTCTCTTCCTGGGCAACCGGCATGGCTTCTCCAACCTGGTCGAGCAGGGTAACGGGGTAGTAGAAGCCTCGACCATCCGGGAGCTCCCCGCCCAGAAGGAGATCGGCTCCTGCCTGGAGGCTTTCGGTTACCTGGCGATGGAGGGCATCGCGTAGATCGGCTCGGGCCAGGGGGCCAACCTGTGTGGCTTCCTCAGTGGGATCGCCGACCCGGAGCTCGGAAAGCGCTGTCCGGAAACGATCCAAGAAGCTGTCGGCTACTTCTTCCACCACAATGAACCGCTTGGCTGCAACGCAGCTCTGACCGCTGTTGATGGCACGAGCAAGGGCGGCGGCTTGTGCGGCTTCGCCCATATCGGCATTGGCAAGCACAATAAAAGGGTCTGATCCCCCTAGCTCCAGGACCGTCTTTTTCAGGGCGGTCCCGGCCTGCGCCGCGATCTCCCTCCCTGCGGTTTCGCTTCCGGTTAGGGTGACGCCTCGCACACGGGAATCGTTGATGATCGGTCCCACTCGACTCGAGCCGATGGCCAGATTCTGGAAGACTCCCTCAGGGAGGCCGGCATTGGCTAGGAGCGATTCGATGCGCGCAGCGCAAGCGGGGACATTGAAGGCGTGCTTGAGAAGGACGGTGTTGCCCGCCATGAGCATAGGCACAGCAGCCCGGAAGACCTGCCAAAAGGGAAAATTCCACGGCATGACAATCAATATGGGGCCTAGCGGGGCATAGCGCACATAGGAGCGGCTGGCCTCGGTCTCTATGGGGTCAGCCGCTAGAAGTGTCTCGCTATGCTCGGCAAAGTGCTCACAAGCCCAGGCGCATTTCGCCACTTCAGCGCGTGCCTCGGTGATTGGCTTGCCCATCTCCCTTGTAATCTGGGCACCACATTCCTCGATGTTGGACCGTAGATCGGTGGCTGCCTTGTGAAGGATCTGCCGGCGTTGCTTGAAGGAAGTCCGCGACCAGCCTGCGAAGGCCTCGCGACTCGCTTCCAGAACCCTTTCGAGCTGAGTATCGCTGAGCTCTTCAAAGAGCTCCATCACATGCTCAGTGGCGGGATTGAGGGATTCCATAACCATGATTGTCTTCCTCAGCAGGGCCTTTGAGAAAGGGGGGCGCATTGCCGATCACGGGATCGGCTGATAACGGGCTTGACGGGGAGGAGCCTTATCTGAGAATAACTTTCCGTTCCCCGCGGAATAAAGGCCCAATCGGTTGCCGCTCCTTTGCCCTTGGCTCAGGCATCGGTGGCTTGCTTCTGAAAAGGTCACGGAAAGCCAGTCCATCGGGGTCGGCTGTTCGCCTTAGTAGATGCGACTGTCGTACTAGGGCAGCAGGCATGGCAGGGAGGGACGGCGGGATCTTTATTTGGACTGCCGTAGCCGATCGCCATGAGAGTGGAAAGGCCGGTATCCCAAGAGCGCCTTTCGGTTCAATTCAGCCACTGGGGTAAAAGGTCCCTTGAGTATCAAGCGTGTCTGCGTATTGGGCGGGAGTGGATTCATCGGACGCCATGTGATCCACCGGCTGTATGCTCATGGTTATAAAGCCCGGGTGATAACCCGGGATGTGGCCCGCAGTCGGGACTTGCGGGTCCTCCCGGGAGTCGAAGTAACCAGAGGCAATCCTCTGCGTAGGGGCGACCTGGATGCCGGTTTTCAGGGCGTGGATGCGGTCATTAATCTGATCGGTAGTGTGACCGAGAAGTCCGTTCGGCGTCGGAATCGGCCACTGGAACAGCGAGGGGATTTCGAAGCGATCCACATCGAGCTTCCCCGTCTCGTGGTTGCGGCCTGCCATCGGCAGGGGGTCAGAAGGCTTTTGCACATGAGCGCGAACGGGGCCGATCCGGCAGGCCCGAGCCGGTATCTACGGACCAAGGGGCTTGGTGCCCGGATCGTTCGCAATGCGGGTCGCCAAGAGACCTATGCGCCCATTCCGGAATGGTTGGAAGGGACCGTTTTAACTCGGGAAGGAGAGTCCAATCCCACGATCTTTGAACCCAGCATCGTCTTTGGAGAAGGTGATCACTTTTTTACCCGTTTTGCCAAGCTGGTTCGATGGCTGCCTTTCGTATTCCCCCTCCCAGAGGGCGGGACCCGGTTCGCCCCGATCTGGGTCGAGGATGTAGCGGAGGCCTTCGTCCGGTCCCTGGAGGACCCCCGGACTTTTCAGGAGACTTATCCGCTTTGTGGGCCCTACGAATACACCTTTGCCGATTTGATCCGAATGGTGATCCAATTGGAAGGCGTCCGGAGGGCGGTCTGGACGGTTCCCCCGTGGCTTGGCAAGCTGCAGGCGCTCGTGTTGGAGTGCTTTCCCGGTCAGCCTTTGACCCGGGATCAGCTCCGAACCCTTTCGATAGACAATACCTGCCAGAGACCTTTCCCGGAGATCCTGGGGATCGAGCCCCAACCGATCGAGGCTGTGGTCCCCACCTATGTGGGTTCTCAGGATCGGTATCATGCGGATCTTTATCGCTACCGAGCGGCCGCTCGGCGCACCGCCTAAGGTTCCTAGCCTACGCATCAAAGGAGCGGATATGAGCGATGAGCACATTGGTGAGCAAGGCCCCGGTGAGCAGCCGGTATTTACCTTGGAGCGGGCCTATGTCCGGGATCTCTCGTTCGAATCGCCTAATGCCCCCGGGGTCTTCACTTGGCAGGGGCAGCCCCAGGTAAATGTGGAGTTAGGAACCGAGGGCCGAATGGTCAGCGAGGAAGGCCATGTAGAATCGATACTAACTGTTACCGTTCGTTCCACATTGGGGGATTCAAGCGTTTTCATTGCCGAGGTCCAACAGGCGGGCCTCTTTCGCATTAGCGGCTTCAGCACCGATCAGCTGGAGCAGATCATGGGCATTAATTGCCCCACTATTCTTTTTCCTTTTGCGCGGGAGGCCATCGCCAATCTGGTAGCGCGGGGAGGCTTTCAGCAGCTTCTCCTGGATCCTGTCAATTTCCAGGCCCTTTTCGAGCAATCTCGGGAAGAGGCAGAGGAAGGGCATCCCCATTGACCCGTATCCTTCCAGCTTTGGCTTGGCTTGTCCTATGCGTTGCACTGGGAGGAAAGGTGGCCCTTACGCCAGCGGCAGCGGCAACCTACAAATCCATTGCCGGATCTCGGGTTAACCTTCGGGCGGGCCCGGGGACCGATCATCCGAGGCGGTTTGTGGTCAGTCGAGGTTATCCCCTTCGTGTTCTGAAGACCCGCGACGGTTGGGCCAAGGTGAAAGACTATGCTGGAGATATCGCTTGGGTAGCTGAGCGCCTTCTCTCGGATCGACGGATGGTCCTGGTGATTAAGGACCTGGTTAATGTTCGAGAGGGGCCCTCGACGGACGAAATGGTACGATTTCGGGCCAAACGCCATGTCCTTTTCCGCTATCTTGGCAAGCAAGGGAATTGGATCCATGTGCGCCATGCCGATGGCGAAGAGGGGTGGATCTATGCGCCCTTGGTTTGGGGGGATTGAGCATTGCTCCCGGTTGCGGTCATCGGAGGTGGCGCTTGGGGAACAGCGCTTGCTATTCAGCTCAGCCGTTGTGGTCACGAGGTGCGGCTGTGGGAGCGTCATCCGGAACATGCCGCCGAGATGCAGCGCACTCGATATAATGAGACCTATCTATCCGGCATCCCGCTTCCCGAGGAGATGGTCATAACCGCCTCTCTGGAAAAGGCCCTGGCCGGCACTCGACGTGTGGTCTTGGCGGTTCCGAGCGGCGCGGTGGCAGAAGTTGCTAACTCCCTAGCGGAGACGATGGATAGGAGGTCCTGGCTGGTCTGTGCCACTAAAGGATTGGAGGAGCGTACGGGGCGTCTCCTGCACGAAGTCCTACAAGAGGACTTGGCGAAGCACGTGGCTGGCATAGCGATCCTGTCGGGTCCCAGTTTCGCCCAGGAAGTGGCCCAGGGGCTGCCGACTGCCCTGACCGTCGCTGCCGAAGACCTGGCACAAGCTGAGGAGGTGGCCGACTGGCTGCGCTGCGATCCCCTTCGTGTCTACTCGGGTAATGACCTCGTTGGAGTGGAGCTAGGCGGTGCGGCGAAGAACGTGATTGCGATTGCGGCGGGAATCTCCGATGGACTTAGCCTTGGACACAACGCACGAGCGGCCCTGATCACTCGTGGATTGGCTGAGATTATGCGGTTAGGATCTACTTATGGGGCTAGGACCGAGACCTTGGCCGGATTGGCCGGGCTCGGGGATTTGGTATTGACGTGCACGGGCCCGCTATCTCGGAATCATCAACTCGGCGAGCGGCTCGGCGCCGGGGTGGCGATCCAGGAGCTCCCCTCTAGTCTTTGGCAACGGGCGGAAGGAGTAGGAACCGCTCGGGCCCTCTATCGTCAGGCGGCTGGGCTTGGCATCGAAATGCCCATAACGGAGGAGGTGTACCGTGTACTCTATGGAGGGGGGGATCCGAAGCAGGCCTTGTTCTCCCTTATGCAACGAAAGCCTAAGCCCGAATATGACTTAGGACCGAAGCGCAATGGGGGATAAGGAACTTTCCTTTCTTCTTGGGGCCCAATTGTTAGCGAAGGCCTTCCCCGAGCGGAGGAGGAAGATGACCGACAAGATTGCCGAGATGAAACGGCTTATGGTGGAAGTCCTCCTCGAGCGTCAAGGACGCTGTTTCCTGCAAATACTACCCTCCGCGTCCGAAGAAGGGGCTGTCCTTCCCTCCGAATACATTGAGCGGGACAGCTGCACGCTGGCCCTAAATGCGGGCACGCAGCTCCCTGAAATCTCTAGTTGGGGAGTGGAGGTTGCCACTCAGTTTGGCGGTCGCCCTTTCACTTGTGCTGTTCCGTGGTCAGCGATTATCCAGATCTTGGATCCTGAGCAAAAGGCAGCGGCTTTAGCTTGGCTATTTCCCCTCCAGGACCGTGACCAGCCCCAGGCGGATCCGTCCAGTGCTCAAGCCGGTTCTGAGAATGGCCTTAAGGAGGGCGAGGCTCCAGAGCTCGATAGCAAGGATCCCCGTTTTGGCCATCTTCGCGTCATCAAATAAAGGAGCTAGATCGGGCGGTTAGCAGGCGATTTTCAATGAGCTTTCGGGCATGAATGGGATCCGAAGAAAGCTTGTGAAAATCCACTGGTCGTGCTCATTTGCTCAATCGAGGTGGGCCGGGGGGCCGCTCCACCTTGGGGGACCAAGGTGGAGAGGAAAGTCCGGGCTCCATAGGGCAGGGTGCCGGGTAACGCCCGGTGGGGGTAACCCTAGGAAAGTGCCGCAGAAAGCAGACCGCCCAGTTCGGACCTAAAGGAGCACTCCCTAAGGGGGCGCTTCACCGGACTGGGTAAGGGTGAAAGGGTGTGGTAAGAGCGCACCGCGCCTCTGGTAACGGAGGTGGCACGGCAAACCCCACCCGGAGCAAGGCCAAATAGGGGGGCTTGGGTGTGGCCCGCACCGCTCCCGGGTAGGCCGCTATGAGGTGGTCGGCAACGGCCGCCCCAGATGAATGGTCCCCGTCCCGTTCGGGGCCTTGGGAGAGGGGTCACGGGATGTTGCTCCTTTCGGGTCCTGGCGGGAAACAGAACCCGGCTTACAGGCCCGCCTCGCGTTATTTCCTGTGGCCTTCTAGCCCGTTCCGAACCGGAACGGGCTTTTTAATGGT
>CAYVMM010000007.1:0-26170 GCA_964452535.1 uncultured Gammaproteobacteria bacterium
GGGATGTCCGAATGGGGCAACCCACCTGGGGGAACCCAGGTATCGGCACCTGAATCCATAGGGTGTCTGAGGCCAACCCGGCGAACTGAAATATCTAAGTAGCCGGTGGAAGAGAAAGCAAAAGCGATTCCCTCAGTAGCGACGAGCGAACGGGGACTAGGCCAAACCGGTCGGCTTGCCGGCCGGGGTTGTGGGACTGCTAAGTGGACCTGGAGCGGTAGGCGAAGCGGCTGGAAAGCCGTGGCATAGAGGGTGATACCCCCGTAGCCGAAACCGTGAAGGGCCGGGCAGGATCCCGAGTAGCGCGGGGCACGTGGAACCCCGTGTGAATCTGGGTGGACCATCATCCAAGCCTAAATACTCGCCTCCGACCGATAGCGAACCAGTACCGTGAGGGAAAGGTGAAAAGCACCCCGGAGAGGGGAGTGAAATAGAACCTGAAACCGTGCGCCTACAAACAGTGGGAGCATTCCTTCGGGGATGTGACCGCGTACCTCTTGCATAATGGGTCAGCGAGTGACCCTCTGTGGCGAGCTTAAGCCGATTGGCGAAGGCGTAGGGAAACCGAGTCTTAACAGGGCGAACAGTCGCAGGGGGTCGACCCGAAACCGGGCGATCTACCCATGGCCAGGGTGAAGGTGGGGTAATACCCACTGGAGGCCCGAACCCACCGGAGTTGCAAATCCGGGGGATGAGCTGTGGGTCGGAGTGAAAGGCTAATCAAGCCCGGAGATAGCTGGTTCTCCCCGAAACCTATTTAGGTAGGCCCTCCCGTCTAACTCCCGGGGGTAGAGCACTGTCACGGCTAGGGGCCCCGGAAGGGGTTACCAAACCGTAGCAAACTCCGAATCCCGGGAAGTTCAATCGGGGGAGACAGACTGCGGGCGCTAAGGTCCGTGGTCGAGAGGGAAACAGCCCAGACCGCCGGCTAAGGCCCCCAAGTGATGGCTCAGTGGGAAACGAAGTGGGACGGCAGAGACACCTAGGAGGTTGGCTTAGAAGCAGCCACCCTTTAAAGAAAGCGTAATAGCTCACTAGTCGAGTCGTCCTGCGCGGAAGATTCACCGGGGCTAAGTCATCCGCCGAAGCCGCGGATCCCAATGGGATGGTAGGGGAGCGTTCCGTAGGCCGTTGAAGGTGGCTCGAAAGGGCTGCTGGAGGTATCGGAAGTGCGAATGCTGACATGAGTAGCTTCAAGGGCGGTGAGAACCCGCCCCGCCGGAAGCCCAAGGGTTCCTGCGTCAAGTCAATCTGCGCAGGGTGAGTCGGCCCCTAAGGCGAGGCCGAAAGGCGTAGCCGATGGGAATCCGGTCAACATTCCGGAACCGCTGTCGACTGCGACGGAGGGACGAAGAAGGGTAGCCCATCCGGGCGCTGGTAGTCCCGGTTCAAGCGTGTACCTTCGCCGGGTAGGCAAATCCGCTCGGCCCAACGGGGAGACGCGAGCACGAGCTCCCAAGGGAGCGAAGTGGGTGACCCCAGACTTCCAGGAAAAGCTCCTAAGCATCAGGTCGGCAGCGACCGTACCCGAAACCAACACCGGTGGGCAGGGAGAGCATCCCAAGGCGTGTGAGCGAACTCGGGTGAAGGAACTCGGCAAAATGGCCCCGTAACTTCGGGAGAAGGGGCGCCCTTAGTACGTGAAACCCTGCGCGGGCGGAGCGGAAGGGGGCCGCAGTGACCAGGGGGCTGCGACTGTTTACTAAAAACACAGGTCTCTGCAAAGGCGCAAGCCGAAGCATAGGGACTGACGCCTGCCCGGTGCCGGAACGTTAAGGGCGCCCGTTAGCCGTGCGCGGCGAAGCGGGCCACCGAAGCGCCGGTAAACGGCGGCCGTAACTATAACGGTCCTAAGGTAGCGAAATTCCTTGTCGGGTAAGTTCCGACCTGCACGAATGGCGCAACGACGGCCCCACTGTCTCCACCCGAGACTCGGCGAAATTGAACTCGCTGTGAAGATGCGGCGTACCCGCGGCAAGACGGAAAGACCCCGTGGACCTTGACTACAGCCTCACACTGGGCACGGAGGCGGTGTGTGTAGGATAGGTGGGAGGCCGGGAAGCGGTCGCGCTAGCGGCCGTGGAGCCGTCCTTGGAATACCACCCTCATCGTCTCTGTGCTCTAACCGCGGCCCGTGACCCGGGTCCGGGACCCTGTGAGGTGGGTAGTTTGACTGGGGCGGTCTCCTCCCAAACGGTAACGGAGGAGCGCAATGGGTGCCCTCAGCGCGGTCGGAAATCGCGCGGTGTGTGCAAAGGCAGAAGGGCGCTAGACTGCGAGACGGACCGGTCGAGCAGGTGCGAAAGCAGGCCTTAGTGATCCGGCGGTTCCGCATGGAAGGGCCGTCGCTCAACGGATAAAAGGTACCCCGGGGATAACAGGCTAATTCCGCCCAAGAGTTCACATCGACGGCGGAGTTTGGCACCTCGATGTCGGCTCATCGCATCCTGGGGCTGAAGCGGGTCCCAAGGGTATGGCTGTTCGCCATTTAAAGCGGTACGCGAGCTGGGTTTAGAACGTCGTGAGACAGTTCGGTCCCTATCTGCCGCGGGCGTTGGAGACTTGAGGGAAGCTGCTCCTAGTACGAGAGGACCGGAGTGGACGTACCTCTGGTGCACCGGTTGTCCCGCCCGGGGCATGGCCGGGTAGCTACGTACGGATGGGATAACCGCTGAAAGCATCTAAGCGGGAAGCCCGCCCCAAGATGAGGTCTCCCGAGGCGCAAGCCTCCCGAAGGTCCGTGGAAGACGACCACGTGGATAGGCCGGCGGTGGACGCGGGGTAACTCGTGCAGCCGACCGGTACTAATCGACCGAGCGGCTTGACCCTATAACACCCAAGCAACGGGCCCCGCCCGCAGCGCCCCGCGCCGGCCCGCGACTTCGCCCCGCTTTCCCCCTTTGCCTGGTGGCCAAAGCCCGCGGGAACCACCCGACCCCATTCCGAACTCGGCAGTGAAAACGCGGCGCGCCGATGATAGTGCGGGGCCTCCCCGTGCGAAAGTAGGTCACCGCCAGGCAATTCCCCGCAAGCCCCCGGCCCCCCGGGGGCTTTTTTTGGGCTTTAAGGGCTTGGGTGAGTTGAGTCTTAATGCTACACTCTGCAGTCTAATGGTCCCAAACTCGGGCAAGGATGAGGAGAAGTGGGTCACGCACCCGCTTTTTTTATTTCAGGTCGTAGATCGTAAACGATGGCACCTAAGGCAAGAGAAGCCCTGATCGAGCTCTTGGAGCCCAGCGTAACTGCTATGGGCTACGAGCTCGTCGAGCTTGAGCTGGTAGGGAGCGGGGGCAATCGTACCTTGCGCTTGTATGTTGATGCCCCCGGGGGTGTGACTCTAGAGGATTGCGAAGCGGTTAGCGATACGATGGAAGAGATCCTAGATGCCGAGGATCCCATTCCGGGAAGCTATCGGCTTGAAGTATCCTCTCCCGGCATTGATCGGCCTCTCCGCCGATTAAAGGATTACGAACGGTTCCGCGGGGAAAAGGTTAAGCTCAAAACTTTTGAAGCGATTCATGGTCAGCGGAGCTTTACTGGGGAGCTAGTGGGGCTGGAAGAGGAAAATGTGCTAGTGGATACGCCCGAGGGGCGAAGAGTGATCCCTTGGGAGCAAATCGCCAAGGCCCGTTTGGTTGCCGATCTTTAGATGCTTTCCGATGCGGCGGTATTAAAAGGGATAATTAGTTTATGAATAACGAGATCCTTATGGTGGTAGATTCGGTCGCTCGGCAGAAAGGCGTCAACAAGGATATTATCTTCCAAGCGATGGAAGCCGCCTTGGCAACAGTAACTAAGAAAAAGTATGGCCAGGAAAAGGCTGTTCGCGTCGATATTAACAAGGAAACTGGGGATTTCCGCACGGTCCGCTATTGGACAGTGGTAGCAGATGATGCAGAGCGAAAAGTGCCTGAACAAGAGATGCCTCTCTCTGAGGCTCGGAAACGGAAGCCGGAGGCCGAAGTCGGAGACACTGTGGAAGAAGAGCTACCACCCGTTGAATTCGGTCGTATCGCTGCCCAAACCGCTAAGCAGGTAATTCTGCAAAAGGTTCGTGAGGCTGAGCGAGATATGGTAGTGGAGGAGTATCAGGACCGTGTCGGAGAGCTCATTACTGGAGTTATCAAGCGGATTGAGCGCGGCAATGCCATCATCGAGCTTAGTCGTACAGAAGCCATCCTTCCCCGTTCAGAGCAGATTCCCCGGGAAAATCTCCGCGCCGGCGATCGAATTCGAGCCTATTTGTATGAGGTTCGCCGAACCCAATCGGGCCCTCAGGTCTTCCTGTCGCGGACTCATTCCCAGTTGATTGTGCGCCTCTTTGAGCTGGAAGTTCCCGAGATCGCCGAGGGCATTATCCAGATTCGTGGTGCTGCGCGGGATCCCGGCTCCCGAGCTAAGATCGCGGTCAGCACTGCGGATGATCGCATCGATCCCGTTGGGGCCTGTGTCGGATTGCGCGGAGCTCGTGTTCAAAAGGTGGTTGACGAGCTAGCTGGAGAGCGGGTGGATATTATTCAGTACACAAGCGATGCGGCTACTTTTGTCTGCAACGCATTATCTCCCGCCGAGATTAATCGTGTCGTGGTGGACGAAGAGCTCAATACCATTGATGTAGTGGTAAAGGAAGACCAGCTCTCTTTGGCCATTGGGCGTGGAGGGCAAAATGTTCGCCTCGCCAGCCAGCTCACCGGCTGGGAGATCAATATCCTTACTGAGCAAGAAGAGTCCGAAAAGCGAGCTCATGAGTTCGAAACCCATCAGAAGCTGTTCATGGATAAGCTCGACTCGGATGAGGAGGTGGCGGGCATCCTTGCCGAAGAGGGATTCTCCAGTTTAGAGGAGATTGCCTACGTGCCCCTTACCGAATTGGCCTCCATCGAAGAATTTGATGAAGAGATTGCCCAGCAGCTGCGTAATCGAGCTCGGGATGCCCTCTTGAATCAAGCCATCGCCGAGGAAGAGCGGCTTGAAACTGAGATGGATCCTTCCCTGCTGGAAGTGGAAGGGATGGATGAAAGGCTGGCGCGGAAGCTGGTTTCCGGCGGTATTACTTCCCAGGAAGAACTGGCAGGCCTTGCCGTGGATGAGCTCCTAGAAATAACCGGCATTCCGGAGGATCAGGCTGAGCGGCTAATCATGGCAGCACGCAAGCCTTGGTTTGAAGGGGATCAGGCAGCTTCCGGTCAGACTGAAGCCTAAGGCCTTCCCATGTCTGGGCCGCAGCGGACTTGCCATGCTTGCCGCCGCAAAGCCCCGCAAGCGGAACTCTTGCGCTTTGTTTGCGGTCCTAAAAGGCAAGCGATTCTCGATCTTAGGAGAAAGCTCCCGGGAAGGGGGGCCTACCTCTGTCCCCGATTAGCCTGCCTACGAAAGGGGGTTAGGTCCAAAGGGATCGCAGGTCCGCTGGACTGTCAACCTCCGGATACCTCCGCCGAAGACCTCTGTGAAAAGGCCAAGAAAGGGCTTGCTCGTATGCTGGGGGAGGCCATTGGGCATGCCCGACGTGCGGGGGCAGTGGTCCATGGGGCCGACCGGGTGATTGGGGCCTTGGAGCAGGGGAAGGCTGATGTGCTCCTTGTCGCAGCCGACGTTGCCGAGCGCACAAGGACGAATGTCAGCAAACAGGTCGGTGCCGATCGGCTAGTAACCGCCTTAACTAAAACGGAATTGGGCGACCTACTGGGGGAATCGGAGGTGGGAGTAGCGGCCATTGGGCATCCCCAGCTGGCGGAGCGGATTCGGCTTCTGGCCTTGTGCTGGAATCGTCTGAGAGAGGAGAGTGTAGATGGGCCAAGTTAAAGTTTCTACATTTGCCCAAGAGATGGGCATGTCCAACGACAAGCTCCTCGAGCAATTGCGCGCGGCTGGGATCGACAAGGACAGTTCTGACCAGCTCGTGAGTGATGGGGACAAACGTCAACTCCTGTCCTATCTCCGGAAGAGCCACGGCAGCAGCGAGGATGAGGAAGAGAATGCCCCCAACAAGATCACCCTTAAGCGCCGCTCCAGTCGCCAAATTCGACAAAGCTTTTCGCATGGGCGCTCTCGGACCGTAGAGGTCGAGGTTCGAAAGAAGCGGACCTTCGTTAAGCGCCGGCGAGGCGAAGGGCTCGAAACGGAAGAGGCCTTCCCAGCGGGTGAGAGACTCGGGATGGAGGGTCCCGAGGAGTCTAAACGCACGGCGACCTTCCAACGAACGCCTCAACAAGAGGAGGCGCTGTCCGAATCAGAAGAGGCTGTGGCTGCGGAGACTGCAGCGGAGAACGAAGTGGAAGAAACCGTTGCAGAAGATGCGCAGGCTATGGATGCGCAGGCTATGGTGGAAGAGGCTGCGGCTCCCGCCGAGGAGCGCCAGCCGGTTGAAGGCCCACCAGCAGCCCCGGAGAAGCCAGCCGGTAAGCAGGCGCGAAAAGAACAGGAAACGGAGCACGAGGAATCTCGTCGTGAGCCCGGAGAAGCGGTCTACGAATCCCGTAAGCAGCGCAAGAAACGGGAAAAGCAGGCGCGGCGGGACGGTCGCCGTCAGGCAGAGCAGAAGGTCTTCGAAAAACCGGAAAGGCCGCAGGTCCGAGAAGTCGCGATTCCTGAGACCATCTCCGTAGCGGAGCTTTCCGATCGACTGGCTATGAAGGCTACCGAGCTTATCAAGCAGCTCTTCTCGATGGGGGTCATGGTCACCAAAAACGATACCTTAGATGCCGATACAGCGACCCTCGTCGTGGAAGAGCTTGGCCATAAGGTCAAGCATGTCTCGGAGGAGGCCCTGGAAGAAGAAGCCCTAGCTACTGAAAAGCCGGAAGGAGAGGCTCAGACTCGGGCTCCTGTGGTAACGGTGATGGGGCATGTGGACCACGGCAAGACCTCACTACTCGACTATATCCGCAAGTCCAAAGTAGCGGCCGGGGAGGCAGGTGGTATTACCCAGCATATCGGAGCCTATCAGGTAACTACTAACAGCGGTCAGCTCGTCTTCCTGGATACTCCTGGTCATGAGGCCTTTACTGCCATGCGTGCTCGAGGGGCCGAGGTGACTGACTTGGTTATCCTGGTCGTGGCGACTGATGACAGCGTTAAACCGCAGACCCTAGAGGCCCTTGATCACGCTCGAGCCGCTAATGTACCGATCGTGGTTGCTCTCAATAAGTGCGATCTGCCCGAGGCCGATCCGGAGAAGACCAAACAAGAGCTCTCCCAATACGGGCTGATCCCCGAGGGATGGGGAGGAGATACCCTCTTCGTGGAGGTGTCCGCGAAAACCGGAGACAATGTTGACAGTCTCCTGGAGATGGTTGCCCTTCAAGCCGATCTTTTGGAGCTGAAAGCCGTTCCGGAAGGTCCGGCGCGGGGGATCGTTATTGAATCCAAACTCGAGCGGGGGCGGGGACCTGTTGCCTCCATTTTGGTTCAAGAAGGGCTTCTCAGTCAGGGGGATGTGCTCCTGGCCGGGTCCGAATATGGAAGGGTCCGGGCCTTGGTCAATGAGCTCGGCGAAAACGTGGAATGGGCCGGGCCCTCTACGCCGGTGGAAGTGCTCGGTTTGTCAGGGGTGCCCAACGCTGGGGATGAAGCCCAGGTGGTCACCGATGAACGCAAGGCCCGCGAAATCTCCGGGATGCGGCAGCAGCGTCTGAAGGAGCAGCAGATCGCGGCCAGTAAGCGGGCCAAGCTCGAGGGCATGTTCGAGCAGATGCAACAGGGCGAGGTGGAGGAGCTTCCGATCCTGATCAAGGCGGATGTCCAAGGCTCTGTAGAGGCCTTGCGGGAATCGCTGGAGAGGCTGTCCACCGATGAGGTTCGAGTTCGGGTCATTCATGCTCAAGTGGGTGGCATCACCGAAAGCGACGTCAATCTCGCCTTAGCCTCGGAGGCATTGATCATTGGCTTTAATGTTCGAGCCGAGGCCTCCGCTCGACGCCTTATTGACCACCACGGAGTGGATGTCCACTACTTTAATGTCATCTACGAGGCGGTAGATCAGGTTAAGGCGGCTCTCGAAGGGCTATTGGAGCCGGAAATTACTGAGGAGGTTACGGGCCGTGCCGAGGTTCGGGAGCTCTTTCGGGTGCCCAAGATGGGTACAGTGGCCGGATGTCAGGTGATTCAGGGGCATGTTTCCCGCAACGCCAATGTTCGCGTCCTTCGGGATCATAGGGTGATCCACGACGGTCGGCTGGATTCTCTGAAGCGCTTCAAGGAGGATGTCAAGGAAGTTCGTGAAGGCTACGAATGCGGCATCGGTATTCGCGGTTTCAATGATCTCCAGACCGGCGACGTTCTGGAGTGTTACGAGTTCCGAGAAGTCTCGCGTACGCTCTATTGAGCAAAGCGCGGAAAAGGAGTCCCCGGATGAGCCGACAAACGGCCCGTACCCGAAGGGTGGCTGAGCTCCTTCAGCAGGAGCTTGGCCCCATGGTTCAGCGCGAGCTACGGGATCCCCGTCTGCTCTGGGTCAGTATCCTGACCGTGGATGTGGCCCCTGACCTCGGTTTTGCTCGAGTATATTACTCCTGTATGCCGGAAACCGAAGCTGCCAAGGATCGCAAAGAGGTTCAGATGAGTTTGGAGCGAGCTACTGGCTATCTTAGGAAACGGCTGAGTCGATGTCTTACCCTGCGAACCGTTCCTGAGCTTCGGTTTATCTACGACGATGCGCTAGAGCGAGGTGATCGCATCCAGCACCTCCTGCACTCATTGCAGGCTGGGGAATCGAATGGGGGATAAGACAGCCCTGGCTCAGGCCGCTGCTCGATTGGCCAACGCCGAGCGGGTCCTGATCACCACCCACGTCAACCCCGACGGTGACGGCATCGGTAGTGGATTGGGCCTGGCCTTAGGTTTGGAAGCTCTGGGTAAAGAGGCGGTAGTCCAGCTCGATGAGCCGGTTCCCGGTTACCTGCAATTTTTACCAGGCCAGGAGTGCGTCCGTCTCGGTAACAACAATCCGGAGTGGTGGGACGCTTTGGTGACCCTCGATTGTGGGACGTGGCAACGCCTTGGCGGAACCCCCAGTGATCGCTCATTATTCGGAACCGTGATCAATCTGGACCACCATCCCTCCAATGATCGGTTCGGTGACCTAGACGCTGTCGATCCGGAGGCCTCGGCTACGGGCTTGTTAGTGTATCGACTCTTGAAGGAGATAGGGACGCCTATTGGAGCCGATACCGCTCTTGGCCTGTACACCGCCATTGCTACAGATACCGGTTTCTTCCGGTATAGCAATACGGATGGCGCTACTTTCGAAGCGGCTACCGAACTCGTCCGAGCCGGGGCTTCTCCATACATCGTCCACCATGCTATTCATGAGAATTGCTCACCTTCTCGCCTTCGTATGATGCGTGAAGCCCTAGGTGTGTTGGAGTATTGCGGCGATGGGCGCATCGGTTTGATTGCCCTAGACCTTGCTGCCATTCACCGGGCTGAGGCCTCCGTGGAGGATACCGAGGGATTGGTGGAGCTTCCTCGGTCGGTAGCTACAGTAGAGGTGGCTGTCTTACTCCGTCCCATTGGCGAGGGCACTTCCTACAAGGCGAGCCTTCGCTCCAAGCAGAAGGCGGACGTATCACGCATTGCGAGCAGCCTAAGCGGTGGTGGCCATGCCCGAGCTGCGGGATGTACCTTAGAAGGGCCTCTGAATCAGGCTCGGGATCGTCTAGTGGCGGCTATTCAGGAAGAACTGAACCGGATGGGGTAGCCCCGAATGGCTCTCCCTTTATGGGCAGACACCGACGGAGCAGGCCGCGGTCTATGAAGGAAACCGTTAATGGGATCCTTTTGTTGGATAAGCCCCGGGGAATCACCTCTAATGCCACTCTCCAAAAGGCCAAAGGCTTGCTCAAAGCTCGCAAGGCCGGGCACACCGGGAGTCTGGACCCTATGGCCACCGGCCTGTTGCCCCTCTGCTTTGGGGAGGCGACCAAGGTTTCCAAGTTCCTCCTCGAGGCCGATAAGCGCTACTGGACAGCCCTTCAGCTCGGTCAGGAAACGGATACCGGAGACGCCGAGGGAGAGACGGTCAACGAAGCCGCTGTCACGGTTACAGAAGCGGATATTCAAGCGGTCCTGGAGCAATTTCAGGGAGAGATCGAGCAAATCCCCTCGCTCTACTCAGCGATCAAGCAAGGAGGCGAGCCCCTTTACCGAAAGGTCCGGCGGGGGGAGTCAGTGGAGGTCCCCCCTCCGCGAACCGTGCACATATACGCGCTAAACCTGCTGACGTTGCAAGATAGCCGCCTTGAGCTAATGATCTTCTGCTCTAAGGGGACTTACATTCGAACACTAGCCACCGACATCGGGCGGGCGCTGGGATGCGGGGCTCACCTTGCTGAGCTTCGGCGTACTGCTTCGGGCCCTTTTCGCATTGAGCAAGCGGTGTCCCTGTCAAGCCTAGCCGAACGGGATCTTGCGAGCCGCCGGAGCTGCCTGATGCCGGTGGACTCGGCCTTGAAGGATCTGACGCCGATCACTCTGGGTCAGACCGCTGCTTATTATCTGCTCCAAGGTCAGCCTGTCATGGTTCCTAAGGCACCACTCAAGGAGGATCTGCGACTCTATGATGATGAGCATCGCTTCTTGGGCGTAGGGACTACCCTTCCGGATGGCCGGGTAGCCCCCAAGCGTCTATTCCATCTTGCCTAAGGCCGCTTGTCGGCAGGAGGCGGCCGAGCTAGAATCGATGCCACTTAATAGGCCATTCCAATCGCAGCCTCGCTGTTCTCCGCCGGCTGGACCCCATATAGGGTCTGGGCGGTTCGGAGTGCAACCCAAAGGGTTTGTCAATGAGCATCACCTCCGAAAAGAAATCGGAGCTGATTCAGGGCTTCAAACGTCACGAAGGCGATACCGGATCCCCTGAGGTTCAGGTCGCTCTCCTAACCGAACGCATATCCAATCTAACTGAGCATCTCAAGGAACACAGTCACGATCATCATAGCCGCCGCGGTTTGCTTAAGATGGTTGGCCAGCGGCGAAAGCTTCTGGATTATCTGAAGCGGCAAGATATTGGCCGTTATCGGAAATTGATCCAACGCTTGGGAATCCGCAAATAAGCTATGACTCCCCTGCTTGGCTGCCCTAATGGGCGAGTGGTTAGGGAAGTCCCCTTTGGTGTGCCTAATTAAGCCTAATTCGGATTAGGAGTTTGCTTGTTGCCTATCATCGCCGAAAAAGTTGAACTTGAATACGGCGGTCAGCCGTTGCGTCTGGAAGCTGGCAATCGAGCACGTCAGGCGAATGGAGCCGTCACCGTTACCCTTGGAGAGACGGTGGTGCTGGTAACGGCGGTGGCCCGTAAGGAAGCCAAGCCTGGGCAATCCTTCTTCCCCCTAACTGTTAATTATCAAGAGCGAACCTTTGCCGCTGGCAAGATCCCTGGCGGCTTCTTTAAGCGGGAGGGCCGCCCTTCAGAGAAGGAGGCCTTGACCTGCCGTTTAATCGATCGTCCCATTCGCCCCCTTTTCCCTGAGTTCTTCCTGAACGAAACCCAGATCGTTGCGACGGTCCTTTCAGCAGATGGGGAGAACGATCCCGATATTCCCGCCATGATTGGCGCTTCCGCGGCGCTTTCCATCTCCGGCATCCCTTTCCAAGGCCCCATTGCTGGAGGCCGTGTGGGCTATATAGCCGGAGAGCATATCCTCAATCCGACCTTTACCCAGTTGGAAGGTTCGGATTTGGATCTGGTAGTGGCTGGGAGCCGGAATGCGGTGCTTATGGTGGAATCGGAGGCGAATCGGCTCTCTGAGCAGGATATGCTTGAGGCTATCTTCTATGGCCACGAAAAGATGCAGCCCGTCATCGCGGCCATTGAAGAATTGGCTGCCAAAGCGGGCCATCCCCCCTGGGAATGGAAGGCCCCCGAGCTGGATTGGGAGCTGGAGGCCCGGGTTCGGGAGGTGGCCGAGGAGGAGTTGAGAGAGGCTTATTCCATTAAGGATAAGCAGGCTCGTCAGTCGACCCTTGATCGGATCCGGGAAAGCGTTCCGGCGGCTCTGGAGGTGGATCCCGAACAGGAGGCTGAGCGCGCAGCTGAGATCAAAGACTTTGTTAAGGCATTGGAAAGACGCATCGTTCGCGACGATGTCCTAGTTGGCAAGCCTCGCATCGATGGCCGATCGGCCACTCAGGTCCGACCGATCACAGTGGAGACGGGGGTCTTGCCTAGGACGCATGGCTCGGCCGTATTTACCCGGGGAGAAACCCAGGCTATGGTGGTTGCCACCCTAGGATCCGGCCAGGATGCCCAGGTCATTGACGCCTTGGAGGGGGAAAGCCGGGAGCGGTTCATGCTCCACTATAATTTTCCTCCCTTCTGTACCGGGGAAACTGGTTTTATGGGCGCGCCTAAGCGTCGGGAGATTGGCCATGGCAAGCTAGCCAAAAGGGCTCTCCAGGCGGTGATCCCATCTCAGGAGGATTTCCCTTATACGCTCCGAGTCGTATCCGAAATCCTTGAGTCCAACGGCAGCTCCTCCATGGCTACTGTATGCGGAACCTCTTTGGCCCTCATGGACGCTGGCTGCCCCATCACTGGCCCAGTCGCGGGGATTGCCATGGGATTGGTCAAGGAGGAAGAGCGGTACGCCGTTTTATCGGATATCTTGGGGGATGAAGATCACCTTGGGGATATGGATTTTAAGGTGGCTGGGACTGCGGATGGGGTAACCGCGCTCCAGATGGACATCAAGATTGATGGAATTACGCGAGAGATTATGGCTTCTGCCTTAGAGCAGGCCTATGAAGGCCGGCTCCACATCCTGAATGAGATGAACCAGGTAATCGAACGGCCGAGGAGGGAGCTTTCTCGCTATGCCCCTCGGATGTTTGTTGTGAAGATCAAGCCGGAAAAGATCCGGGATATTATCGGGCCCGGCGGGAAAACGATCCGCTCACTTACTGAGGAAACCGATACCAGCATTGACATCGACGATGACGGTACCGTTTATATCTCATCGGCCGATGCCGAGAAGGCCGAGGAGGCCAAGCGACGGATCGAGAAGATGGTCGAGGAGGTAGAGGAGGGCCGAATTTACGAGGGGGAGGTAGTCCGGATAACCGATTTCGGCGCTTTCGTCAATATCCTGCCCAATACGGATGGCCTCTTGCACATCTCCGAGATTGCGCCGGAACGGATCGATAAGGTGACCGATTACCTGAAGGAGGGCGATACCGTCCGGGTCAAAGTCCTGGAAGTGGACAATCGGGGCCGTATTCGGCTCTCCAAAAAGGCTGTGGACACTGGTTAGTGCCCCTATTGAGCTTTCGCCCTTATCAAGCCCGAGTCCCAATTCCCCATCCGGGTAAGGAGGTCGGAGCCCAAGATGCCGCCCTTTAGCATTGCTTTCCTAATCCTTCTGGGCATTATAACGGGAGCGCGCCTAGTATTGGCCTTTCGACAGGCCCGCCACCTATGGGCTTATCGAAACCAGGTCCCAGCCGCTTTTCAGGGAGCGATTTCTCCAGAACAGCATGCGCAAGCCGTTGACTACAACCGAGAGCGGACCTGGATAGGAATGGTGGCCATCATCGTCGATGCAGTGCTCTTGTTGGCCTTGACTTTGGGCGGTGGGGTGGCAGCCTTCGGAGCCTTTTGGTACTCCCTGGAATGGCCTAGTTGGCTAGCCGGTACCGGAATGATCCTGACTGTAGCCGCCGTCTGGGGAATAGCTCATCTCCCTCTGGCCGCATGGCGAACTTTTGGCGTGGAATCCCGTTACGGGTTTAACCGCATGACCCCCCTTATGTTCCTAATGGATACCCTGAAAGGAGCCTTGGTAGAAGGCATCCTGATTGGACTGATCGTTGCTGCCTTCCTAGGGGTGATGGGTCTCGGCGGGCCTTTGTGGTGGCTCTACGCCTGGGCCGTATGGATGGCCTATACCTTGATCCTTACCTGGGTCTATCCCAAATGGATTGCGCCCCTGTTCAACCGCTTCCGGCCCCTTGAAGATTCTGAGCTCAAGGAGCGCATTACGGAGCTACTTCAACGCTGCGGATTTGCGCTGCGAGGCGTTTTTGTAATGGATGCCTCTCGCCGAAGTGCTCATGGTAATGCCTATTTCACCGGGATGGGAAGCGCCAAACGGGTCGTGTTCTTTGATACCCTTTTGGAAAGCCTGGCACCGGAGGAGACCGAAGCGGTACTTGCCCATGAGCTGGGCCATTTTCGACTTGGTCATGTCCGTAATGGCGTGTTGCTCTCCGGCGCGGTAGCTTTGGGGGGACTTGCCTTGGTTGCTTGGCTCCGGACGCAACCTTGGTTTTTCCATGGGCTCGGGGCCCCTCAACCCTCGGATGCCTATGCCCTTGTCCTCTTTGCTTTGGTCGGGCCGGTCTTTGCCTTCCCATTTCGCCCTCTGGTGGCGGTTTGGTCCCGGTGGCGGGAATATCAAGCTGATGATTTTGCCATCCGCTACAGTGACCGAAAGGCCCTGGCAACGGCCCTCGTCAAGTTGTTCAAGGACAACGCCGCCAACCTTGCCCCCGATCCAGTGTATTCTTGGGTGTACTATTCTCACCCTCCCCCTCAAGCTCGGCTCGCCTACCTCGAACGCACGAACGCCTAGAGGATCCTCTTCGATTGGCGGTCGTTCAATCGTCGCTAATGAAAGCGATCCTTCCATCGCCGCAGGGCAGCTAGTACCGTTACAGGATCCCCCTCCTCGGTTCCCTGGTCCTGGACGGCTTTCCGAACGGGGGGGTTATTAACCCTCAGAAAGGGATTGGTTCGCAATTCGGTTCCAATAGTCGATGGTAGGGTGGGCTCACCCTTTGCCCGATGTTCCTTCGCTTCCGCTAGCCTTTCCGCTATCTCCGCATTTTTTGGCTCAACGGTCTGGGCAAACCGCAGGTTTTTTACTGTGTATTCGTGGCCACAATAAATCCGGGTGGATTCGGGTAGACAGGCCAACCGAGTTAGACTGGCATGCATCTGTTCGGCGGTGCCTTCAAATAGGCGCCCACAACCCGCCGCAAAAAGGGTGTCCCCCGTAAATATAAGCGCGTTCTGAGGGAATAGGAAGGCAATGTGATTCCGGGTGTGCCCCGGAATTGCCCAAACGACCCCTTCTCGATCGAGACCGGCAGGGGTCACTTGATCCCCCTCGTACATGGGATGAGTAAGTCCCGGGATTCGGTGTCGGTCCCCGGCGGATGCGTAAACAGGGAGGTCGTAGACCTTTTGCAGCTCTCGATTTCCTCCCACATGATCGGGGTGGTGATGGGTATTCAAGATGGCGAGGGGCTGCAGACCCCGATCTTCGATATAGTGGATGACCGGTTCGGCCTCCGAGGGATCAATGATGGCCACACTGCGTTCATCGGGAGAATGCAGAAGGGCGACATAGTTGTCCTGGAGGGCAGGGATCAGGGCAACTGAGGGCTCCATGAACGACTCCTGATGGCACAAGGGGCTCTGATCAGGGATAATGGTTACGGGCTAGCCTACCGTTGTCAATCGCAAGGGCATAAAGGGAGATTCCGTTGGGATGGCTAGATAAGCCGCTGGGCCGCGCCGTTATGGCTAGCGAGAACGACACCCTTGCTAATCTTCTTCAGGAGATGCCCCCCCTTTCTGAGGCCCTTTGCATCGCCCCTCAAAGCTACGCTCCCACCTTCGCCCTATTGGCTCAGCACAGTCGCCATTTCTATGTCCTTGCTCCGGCCGCTGGCCATGGCCTGGAGGGCGAGCCCGGTTCCACTCGCCGCCCGGAGCGCATTGTTTGGGGCTTGCCGGAGGTACTGCCTTTCTCTTCCCGGAAGCTCAACTTGGTAGTTCTGGTCCATTGCCTGGAGTTCTCCTGTTCCCCCTACGCCATCCTCGCGGAGACGGAACGGGTGCTGGCCCCTGATGGCCAGCTAGTGCTGTTGGTATTCAATCCACTCTCTTGCTTCGGTTTGGCTCGGTTGACTCAAAGGCGGAAAGGGGATAACCCTTGGTGGGGTCAGCTCCATCCTCCAACAAGCGTACGACGGATGATTGAATCCACAGGCCTCGTCTATGAAGGAAGCCGATATTTCTTCTGGAGACCGCCGATCAATCGAGAGGGGATACTGCGTGGCCTAGGGTATTTGGACCGCTTGGCTCCTGGTAATTGGCTCCCCATAGGAGGAATAGGGTGTTTCCAAGCGCGCAAGGAGGAACCGGGCCTGACCCTATTGGGACCGGCCTTTCAGGCTGAACTTGCCCAGGCTGAAGGGGGAGACCTCGCGGTTTCCTCGCGCGAGGGACAGATATGAGTCGATCCGATCGCGTTGAGCTCTTTACTGATGGCGCCTGCCGAGGTAATCCCGGCCCGGGGGGTTGGGGGGTTGTGCTGCGCTACCAGGGACAGGACCGAGAATTCAGCGGCTATGAGCCTGAAACGACCAATAATCGCATGGAATTGACAGCGGCCATTCAGGGATTGGAGAGTCTTAACCGATCTTGCCAAGTGGATTTGACTACCGATTCCCAATATCTGTGCAAGGGCGTAACGCAATGGATGGCCCAATGGAAGCGCAGGGGGTGGCGCACCGCCCAACGGAAACCAGTGCAGAACCGGGATCTGTGGGAGGCACTGGACACGCTTCTTCAAAAGCACGAGGTCCATTTAAAGTGGGTTCAGGGGCACACGGGCCATGCCGGCAATGAGCGAGCCGATGCCTTAGCTAATCGAGCCATTGATCGTGCTCAAGGGGAAACAAGGGAGATAAAGCGGGCATGAGCCGCCAAATAGTGATCGACACAGAAACGACGGGCTTGGAGCCAACAGAGGGCCATCGCATTATCGAGATCGGTGGTGTGGAGCTGGTGGGAAGGCGGCGCACCGGCCACACTTTTCACCGTTATCTGAATCCAGAACGATCGATCCCGGAGGAGTCGACGGCGGTCCATGGGATTAAAGATGAGGATGTGCTCGATTGTCCTGCATTCTCGGATTTGGCAGAGGAGTTCTTGGCATTTGTCGATGGGGCCGAATTAATCATCCATAACGCCGCGTTCGATCTGATGTTTCTCGATACAGAACTGCAATGGATTGGTTGGCCCCAGCTGGAAGAGCGATGCGCTGTGGTGGATACCCTGCGGGAAGCCCGCAACCTCCATCCCGGCCAGAAAAACGATCTGGATTCTCTGTGCGCACGATACAAAGTGGATAATCAGAGACGCGATAAGCACGGTGCCCTGCTCGATTCGGAGCTGCTCGTTGATGTCTTCCTAGCTATGACAGGCGGCCAGGAGGCGCTTGCCCTGGAGATGACTGAGGTTTCTTCGCCATCTTTTCAGAAGCGATCTTTCTCCGAAGGGTGGGCACATCCTGGAGCCTTGGCCCAAGTGGAGCCTACATCCGCCGAGTGGGATGCGCACCGGCGATTCCTGGAACGGATCCAACAGGCTTCCGGGCAATGCCTTTGGCTCGACGGGGAGGGCTTGAGGAGAGACGATTGAGGCGGAAGGTTTCGCCGGCAAACCCCATTGGCTAAACGTCTTGGATTGGGGGACAGCGAGTGTGGGTTGCCCCCCCTTGACTGAAAAGCGGCTCTGTAACGGAGAATGCTTCTTTTGAGCCCAAAACGAGGATTATCGGAGTCCGGATGGTGCCACCAAAGGCCTAATGAAGACCGCCCCATTAAGGGGGGGTGGGACTACTTCCCTGTCGAGCGAAGAGAAGCCTATCGTGTCCAAGAAGCCTTGCGAAGGCGAGTGCGGAGGCTCTCTTTTCCGGGACCCGTTGAGCGGGTGGCGGGGGTAGATGCTGCCTTCTCCCAAGATCGGGTGGTGGCTGTAGTGAGTGTCCTTTCCTATCCGGAGCTCAAGGTGGTTGAGGAAGGGGTGGGGGTCCAGCCGAAAAAAATTTCGTATATCCCGGGCCTGCTTTCTTTTCGGGAAGGTCCTGCGATTCTCGCAGCCATTGAAAGCCTCAGTCGAATCCCTGATTTACTCCTATTTGATGGCCAAGGGATTGCCCATCCCCGTCGCTTAGGCATTGCCTCCCATATCGGAGTCCTTTTGGATCAGCCCACCATCGGCGTTGGAAAATCGCGCCTTGTGGGCCATGCGGATGAAGGTCGCTTGGCTCAAGAGAAAGGGGCCCAGACGCCCTTGGCCCACAACGAAGAGGTGCTAGGGGGGGTCCTGCGATCGCGGAGTGGTGTCCGTCCTCTCTATGTTAGCCCAGGCCATCGAATAACTGTATCCGATGCGCTCGCTTGGACCCTGGCCTGCTGTACCGGCTACCGGTTGCCGGAGCCGGTGCGCTTGGCTGACCGGGCGGCAGGGAGGGAGAAGAGACGCCTCCAAGGCGAAGCCCCAGCCGCGCCTGAACGGAGGGATCAATAGAAAGGGCGAAACCAATTATCGAGCCGAGTGCTTGCTAGAGGAGCAAGAGTCCGAACGGTATCCCTCCCCGAGATCCCTGATTCCCCCGGATCCGACGGACCATTAAAATGCACCCTGACGAGAAGGGGGCCAAACTCATAGGCCGGCTTAAGATGGGATGAGGCAATGATCCATACGCTGTTGCTCAATTCCGGGACACGGCCCATTGGGTGGGCTGGCTGGCAAGAGTTTGTCACGCTCCACTACCGAGGCTTGATTCAGCAATCCCTAGGTGACATCGTCTTTCGGGTTCGGGGCGGATACTCCCGAGAGAGCGCCGAGCGTAGCGTCATGGATATCCCATCGATTGTGGTAGTGGCAGGAGCACGCCATCCGGGGGACCGGGTACCGCTTCCCCGTCGGGAGAATCGGGAGCTTTACCAAAGGGACCACTGGACCTGTCTTTACTGTGGCGGTCAATTTGGGCTTCGAGAGCTCTCCCGTGACCATGTACAGCCTCTATCCCGAGGCGGAGAAGATCGGTGGGAAAACGTGGCTACTGCCTGCCGCCGTTGCAACCGGATCAAGGGGGGGCGAACGCCTGAAGAGGCCCGAATGCCCTTACTGGCCGTTCCTTACCCTCCTGTCCATGCCGAATGGATGGTGCTAACGGGCCGTGATATTTGTGGTGACCAGATGGAAATCCTGCGTGCCCATCTTCCCCGTAGCAGTCCCTTGCGGCATACCCGTTCCCGTGTTGCCTGATCCCCTCCCTGATTCCCAGGTTAAGCGTTCAAGCACATTGGTAAGGCTTTGGGGGCTTGGTTTGTGAGCTGACCCCTGAGCCGATTGCGAAGGGGATCAAAGGTGGCAAGCTGTTGAACGGCTTGCCACCAGGAGCCGCACTCGTGGATCGGGAGTCAGCAGCTCGCTTCGTTTGTGCTGATTCCTTGGCCCGGGGGCAGCGCCGATAGTGACAGGGAGCCCAATATGGCCCAGCTCGAATTGGATGCCCAGGAATTGGCAACCATGGCCTGGTTCTTGGAAACGGCTGTGGTATCTCTCAAGGAAGCCCTGGAGGAGGAAGAAGCAACCGAAGGGGTTGGAGATGCCGTCCGCGCCCGCGACCTCTACGATCTAGAAGGGCTGCGCGAGCGCGTTCAGATTGGGCTTGGAGAGCGCTCCCAGGAGGATGATGCCTCCAGGCGGATCGACTTGACGGCAAGACAGCTTCAGCGGCTAGAAAGGCTAGCGGCGGATGCCCTGTGCCTTTGCCGAGGAGAGCGACCAGGGACACCCTTGGACAGTCCCCCTGCTCTGGCTGAGGCGGGCGCTTTGGAAGAGGTGCTCAAGGGCGTCCGAAGCAAAGTGCAAGGCCATCCCGGCTACCCAGGTGGCGAGGAATAGCCGGCACGGCCTTGTTTTACCAAAGGGGCAGGTGATGGAGCACGACGCGGAGTTCTGGATCGAGCAACTGGCACTTATCCCCCATCCGGAAGGGGGGTTCTACCGGGAAACTTATCGGGCTTCGGAGGTCATCCCCCAACAGGGACTGCCAGATCGTTATCCGGCTCCCCGGACCTATCAGACCGCCATCTATTTCTTACTCCAAAATGGCCAAACCTTGGCCATTCACCGGATGGAATCGGACGAGCTGTGGTTCTTCCATGCGGGGGGGGGCGGCCATCATCCACTGCCTCCATCCCGAGGGGGAGCGCCGTGACCTCCGAGTTGGGCCGGATCCTGCCAAGGGCGACTCACTCCAGGCCAGCGTCCCCCGCGGAACTTGGTTCGGGGCCGAGCTAGTCTATGCGGGAAGCTATGCCCTCGTAAGCTGTACCGTGGCCCCGGGTTTCGAGTTTGAGGATTTTCGCATAGGGGATCGGCAAGAGCTGCTCGCGCACTTTCCCCAGCACGCCGCGCTTATTCAACGGCTTTGTCAAAGGGACTGAGAGAGGAGGATCAATCGCCATGATGGGATCCATCCATCCGGAACCCATGCTCGGGGTAATCGGCGGGAGCGGTGTCTATCAGCTCCAAGATCTGGAGGGCCCTCGCTGGGAGCAGGTCGAGACTCCTTTTGGGGAACCGTCGGATGCCGTTCTTGTGGGAGAGTTGGCGGGCTTGCCGATGGCCTTCCTTCCCCGTCACGGTCGCAGCCACACCTTACCGCCGGCTGAGGTCAATTACCGAGCCAATATTGACGCCCTCAAACGCCTCGGAGTCACCGATATTCTCGCTTTGTCGGCGGTTGGCTCCTTGCGCGAGGATCTGGTCCCGGGCACCTTTGTCTTCGTGGATCAGTTCATCGACCGCACCCTTGCCCGGCCCAAGAGCTTCTTCGGTTCGGGGCTGGTGGCGCATGTCTCCATGGCCAAGCCGGTATGCAATCGTCTTGGGGGTCTGCTCGAGACAGCAGCGGCGGAGGCTGGGATCAATGCTCGCCAGGGGGGAAGCTATCTAGTTATGGAGGGCCCCCAATTCTCCAGCCTGGCCGAATCCGAGCTTTACCGTGCCTGGGGGTGCGATGTGGTGGGGATGACCAACATGCCGGAAGCCAAGCTAGCGCGGGAGGCTGAGCTCTGTTATGCCACGGTGGCTATGGTTACCGATTTCGACTGCTGGCATCCGACTCAGAATGATGTGGAGGTGACAGAAGTGATCCAAGTCCTCCAGGAGAATGCGGAGAAAGCCCGCCTCTTATTGGACCATGTCGCCAAAGGCTTTGGCGAACGGCCTGTCTCTTGTCCGTGGCGATGCAACCGAGCTTTGGACGGGGCAATCCTCACCTCTCCGCAAACCTGGGCTGAGGAGATGACGGAGAAGCTAGATGCCGTGGCGGGACGGATCCTGAACAGTGAAAGGCAATAGGCATGGTTGACCCTCGCTCCCTGAAGGCACGGATCCGTTCCATCCCCGATTATCCCCAACCTGGGGTTGTTTTTCGGGATATTACTCCCTTGTTGCAGGACCCGGAGGGCTTCCGCAACACCGTTGATCTCCTTTTGGCCCCGTTTACTGGCCACCAAGTGAACAAGATCGTGGGAATTGAGGCCCGGGGCTTCATTGTCGGGGGAAGCGTTGCCCATCAATTAAGGGCCGGTTTTGTCCCGGCTCGTAAGAAGGGGAAACTGCCTTGGGAAACGCTGAGCCGAGAATACGAGCTGGAGTATGGAACGGAGGCGATCCAGATTCATACTGACAGCATCCAAGCCGGTGAACGGATCTTACTCGTAGACGATCTGATTGCCACGGGCGGTTCCGCAGAAGCTACCCTGAAGCTGGTCGAAGAGATGGGTGGCCATATCGTGGGAGCGATTTTTATCGTTGAGTTGCCCCATCTGGGAGGACTTCAGCGCCTCCGTGAAGGGGGATATTGGGCCACTGCCCTCGTTCGCTTCGAAGGGGGGTAGCCGGGGGCACTATGCATGAGGAAGGCTGGCAACGGATCCCCCTTCGCTTGCCCGGTATCGTCTCTCTTTGGAGTCCCGGGCCTTCAATAGGAGGAGCCCTTGAGGGCGAGTAGTGGGCGGCCTTCGGCAGCGCGTTGGATTGCGGCGTGGCTCCTTTGGATGGGTGTTCTCGCCCTTCATAGCCATGTCCCAGGGAGTTTCTCTGGCTTAACGCCCTGGGGGATTCCTATCGAGCGCCTTGTCCCCATTGCCGCTTACGCGGTGTTGGGTGCTCTCGGTGTGGGGGCCCTGGCTCGTTTGCTTCCCGATGGACCACGTCCCCTTTGGGGAAGCCTTGCCCTCCTGATAGGGGGGATATTCGGGGCCCTCGATGAATACCAAAAGGCCTTTATCAAGGGAACAAGGCCTGCGATGGCGGACTGGCTGACGGCCCTTTTAGGGTCGGCGATCGCGGTTATCGTTGCCCGAGTTGCATGGGGAAGACTTGCCCGGGCTTGGTTAGCGCTGGATCCAAAACGCCCCCCAGACGGGCCTAGGCCAAGCTGATTTGGAGATAAAGGTGCTTGCCCTGCGTGTAAGCCTGGGTGATGCGCAGGCGATCCTGAAGCGTTCGGGGAATCTTCCGAGCCCACTGATTTTGATTAATGACCTCGTCTAGATTGACTTGGATCCGGTTATCCACCACGGAGATCTCATCAAGCTCCGCTAGGGCCGCTTGTGCCATCTTGCGAGCAAAAAAGGGAGTGGCTTCTTCTAAGCGCAAGATCAAACTGCGATCTGGGTCCTCGGCAGCCGGAGGTTCCACAGCAAAGGTGAGGCAGAAGCTAACCCAGAACCCTTTCTTTTTTAGACCGGTTAGGATGAGGCGATTATGGGGGGCGATTTGGAGCCGAAGATCCCGAAGAGTGGGGTCAGCTATTTTCTTCACGAGATGATTCAAAAACGGTTGGGGAACAGGCGCCTGAAAGCCTTCCCGAGCGATTCGCCAGCCCAGCTGGGAAACCTTGGCCATCCCTTTCCACCATAGGCGGCTTGCCATTCACTCCCTCGTCGAGCTAGTAACGATTTCTATAAGTTTGCCAATCGCTCGCCTTATCGTCTACCGGAAGGAGTCTGAGTGCTGATCTATCCCGACCTGGATCCCGTGGCAGTAACCCTCGGTCCGCTCCAAATCCATTGGTATGGGATCATGTATGTCCTGGCTATTGGTTTCGGCTGGGGATTCCTGCTGAAGCGACGCGATGAGCTGAGCCTATCGGCGGAAGGGGTAGGAGATTTGGTCTTCGCCGTTATTATAGGGGTCATTTTGGGGGGACGCCTAGGCTATGTTGTGTTCTACAATCCGGTCTACTACTTCCATCATCCTCTTGAGATTATCGCGTTGTGGGATGGCGGCATGTCCTTTCACGGAGGGCTAATTGGGACGGCGCTGGCCGCTGCCTGGTTTGCCCGACAATCCCACTTGTCGATCTTAGCCTTGGGTGATCACCTAAGCCTGATAGCCCCTGTGGGACTGGGTTTGGGAAGACTCGGCAATTTTATCAACGGTGAGCTTTGGGGGCGGCCTGCCGATCCGGGTCTGCCTTGGGCCATGATCTTTCCCCATGTGGACCGGGTTCCTCGACACCCTTCGCAGCTCTACGAGGCTCTGGGAGAAGGCCTCGTGCTGTGGTTGATGGTTTGGCTAGCCTCGCGTCGGCGTCGGCGGAGGGGCCAGACCGTGGGGATCTTGCTGAGTGGCTACGGGGCGATTCGCTTTGGGCTGGAGTTCTTCCGGGCCCCCGATCCCCATCTTGGATTGCTTTTCGCCGGTCTTTCCATGGGACAGATCCTTTCCTTGCCCATGGTAGGCATAGGGGTATGGCTACTACTGGGCAAAGCGGACATCGGCCCGGAGCCGAGCTCAAGAGCCTCCTGAGAGCTCATTCCCGACTCTGGATGGAACCTTTGCGTGCGGCCTCGGTTACCATCTGCTCGAATTCCGTGCGGGAAAGTAAGCCCTTTTCTTCTACCAAATCCGCCATGCTCCGTCCGGAGCGTTCCGCCTCCTTGGCGATTTCCCCCGCCCGATCGTAGCCGATGAGCTGATTGAGGAGGGTCGCCAAGCTCACGCTTGCTAGGGCAAGATCTTGGCTCCGTTCCCGGTTAGTGGTCATTCCCCGTAAGCCGCGCTCAGTGGTGGCCTTGATGGCTGCTGTTGCCCACTCCATCGCGTCGAACAGAGCCGATCCCAGGGCTGGCATCATGACATTGAGCTCTAGCTGGCCCGCCTGGGCCATTGCTTGCACGGCGTGATCTTGCCCTTGGACCTGAAAAAGAGTCTGATTGAGCATTTCAAACATCACCGGATTGACTTTACCGGGCATGATCGATGACCCTGGCTGCACCGCCGGTAGCTGGACTTCGGCTAGTCCGGTTCGCGGTCCACTAGCCAATAGTCGGATATCATTGCTAATGCGGCCGAGCTCGCCGGCCAGTTCCCGAAGCTGGCTGGAGAAATGGGCTAGGTCGGCCAAGGACTGCATCGCCGAAGTCAGGTTCGGATGGGAGGAAAGCCCACGCCCTGTTAGCTGGACAAGCTCCTCGACAACCACTCGAGGATAGCCTTGGGGCGTGTTGAGCCCGGTGCCTGCTGCTGAGCCACCTAGCCCTAACCGGCTCAGTGGGGTTGCGGCTTCCTCTAGACGGTCAACCTGCTCTCGAACAGTGAAGGCGTATCCCCCGAACTCCTGCCCGAAAGTAGTGGGAACGGCATCCTGCAGATGCGTCCTTCCCGCCTTAAGGGTTCCTGCTTCCTGCTCAGCGAAGTACGCTAAGGCCTCTGCTGCGAAGGAGACCGCCGCCGTCAAGCGGGGGAGCTTAGCTAGGAGGGCCAGACGAATGGCTGTGGGGATCACGTCATTCGTACTTTGGGACCGATTCACATGATCGTTTGGGTGGACCGGGCTGTAGCTCCCGAGCTCACCGCCTAGATCAAGATTGGCCAGATTCGCGATTACCTCGTTGGCATTCATATGATGGCTGGTGCCGGCGCCTGCTTGGAAACGGTCGATGACAAACTGTTCTCGATGAGAACCAGCAAGGATGCGATCGCAAGCGCCTTGGATGGCGCGAGCCAGGCGTGCGTCCAGCACACCTAGGCGAAAATTGGCATTTGCTGCCGCTCGCTTGACCTCAATGGTTGCGGTAACGAAATCTGGGTCAGGCCCCCGGCCAGATATGGGGAAGTTCATCAATGCGCGAGCTGTCTGAGCCCCATAAAGAGCACCTGCGGGTACCTGGAACGGACCCAGGCTGTCTCGTTCAAAACGTGTTTCCCAAGTCACGAAGGTTGCCCCGCTCGTTACCGGAAGGAAAGCTATTGTAGGGGTTGGGGGATAGCTCGCAAAGACGGCAAGGAATACCCTGTATGGATCTCGATGGGCTGCGACCCTTCGGGGCTGGGGAGCACCGGCATAGGAAAGAGGGAGATATCCCCCAAGGCAGCTGGCTGTAAAGCGGGTTCTTCCCACAAAAAGATGGCTGGATCCGGATGCTTCCTGTCGGTGCCATCGGAGGCTGCTCAATGCAACGTCACTATATTATCCATGGTTGGGTGCAGGGGGTGTTCTTTCGCGATTCAACCCGACGAAAGGCGAAGGAGCTCGGCGTTCATGGTTGGGTTCGGAACCGGTCGGATGGAACAGTGGAGGTCATGGCCCAGGGGGAACAAGCTACCCTAGTAGCCCTCGAGAAATGGCTTCGGGAGGGAGGGCCGCCGGCTGCGCGAGTTGACTGGGTCGAAGTCGATGAAGTCCCCGAAGAAAGGCTCTCCGGTTTTCGGATCCTTTGACCGCGAAGTCGCTGTGTCCAGGCCCCGCTTAGTGAGGCTCGGCCCAGCGACGGCGATAAGCCCGGTAGACCCTGCGAGGGTAGTGGAGTTGCCCCCGACTGCCATGGTAAGCAGCCAGCGCTTCCAACATATCCCCGTTCTCTTGCTCAAGATAGTCTCGGAGGATGAGGCAACCGTAACGGAGATTAACGCGAGGCCGGAACAAATTGTCCGATTTTCTTCCTATCTCCTCCTGCCAGAATGGCATAACCTGCATTAATCCACGAGCCCCTTCCGGAGAGAGGGCGAAGCGCTCGAAAGCGCTCTCGACCTGGATGATCGCGAAGACGAGCCCTGGGGGTATCTCCGCCCGCCTAGCCTCGGCCAAGATAAGCCGGACAAGGCGTTGGCGCCACTTGGGATCGGAAACGAAAGGGCGAAGGCGACGCCGGTAATCTTTTCTCCATACATGCTGAGCGAGGGCATCTGCGGCGGGCTGCGGACCGTCCAGAGCTCGCGCTAGCCTCTTCGGCAGCTGGGGAGCAACCGCGCCCGTGTCACCGGCGTGCAGGAGTAAGCTGAGGAGGAATGCCCCTAGAAGACGACTACTTGTCACTCGCCAGCCGCCCCCTTTTTATCCCATTGTCC
>CAYVMM010000008.1:0-13361 GCA_964452535.1 uncultured Gammaproteobacteria bacterium
GGGGCTTCGCTCTTTGGGCGTGGTCTGGCGAATTGCCGCGTCGTGCCATTGGGGGATACCCAGGGCCTCGGCCCGACGCAGGGCGGCGGATCGGGTGCCCTGGTGCAGGTGCAGGCTCAAGCGAGGGGCTGTGTTGGGGAGGTCCTCGCCGAGTACCAGGATGGCATCGGCCCTTTCGGCCTCGGTGGGGGGGATATTCCGGGCTGGCCCAGCAGCGAGGAGCCGAGAAGCGGTCCCTACCAGGCGTTGTTCTTGCGTGGACAGGCCAGGACAGAAGCGCTCGGGACCAACCAGTTGGCGCAGAGCGAAATTGGTTTCCAGTGAAGCCCTTGGGGAGCCCACAGCCACAGTCCGCTCAGGTTGGCTCGCCGCGTGGACCAACGGTTCCAAGGCCTCCTCAGTAGACGCCACTTGGGGCGGGTCTTGGGCGTGCGAGCGGCACCAGGGGCGGGTTAGGCGTTGTTGGCTATTGACGAATTGATAGCCGAAGCGGCCCCGATCGCAAAGGAAATAGCCGTTGATCGCGTGATGGAACCGATTCTGAATGCGCCGTAACTTGCCATAGCGTGCACCCGGGCTGATGTTGCAGCCCATTCCGCAGTGACCACATACCGAAGGGGCCGTGCGCAGGTCCCATTTGCGGACATAGTGCTCGGCCAGGGTCCGATCCGTGAATACGCCCGTGGGGCAAACTTCCACGAGATTGCCGCTGAACTCGTTGTCCAGCGGCCCATCGGTGTGTCGGCCGAAGTAGATATAGCGGTGCGCGCCAAAGGCGTCGAGGTCACTGCCCCCGGCGTAGTCACGGTAGAAGCGTACGCACCGGTAGCAAGTGATGCACCGATTCATCTCATGATTGAGGAAGGGGCCCAGGTCCTGGTTGCGAAAGGTGCGCTTGAGGAAGGGATAGCGACGTCGGGTATGGCCGGTCATCTGGGTCATGTCCTGGAGATGGCATTCCCCGCCCTCCTCGCAGGTAGGGCAATCATGAGGATGGTTGGCCATCAACCACTCGATGACGCTCGCCCGGAATTCTCGGGCTTCGGGCTCATCTACGCCGATCCGGAGCCCCTCGGTGACTGGAGTCATGCAGGCCATGACGATGCGACCCTGGGGATCCGATTCGTCCTGGTACTGCTTGACTGCGCACTGACGGCAGGCCCCCACGGAGCCCATGGCGGGATGCCAGCAGAAGTAGGGCAGATCGAACCCCAAGGATAGACAGGCCCGCAGGAGATGGGTCTCGGAATCGATGGTATAGCTACAGCCGTCAACGAGAATCGTGACCACAGCTTACCCCCAAGGGCAACGGCCTTCATGGATGTGACGCTCGAAGTCTTCCCCAAAATACTGGAGGGCGCTTTGCAAAGGACCCACGGCGCCCGGTGCATGGGCACAGAAGGTCTTTCCCGGCCCTAGGAATCGGCAGTGGCGCTCAAGATGATCCAAGTCTTCGGGCTCGCCCTCGCCGCGGTCAAGGGCCTCCAGGGTGGCCTGGATCCAAGGCAGACCGTCTCGGCAAGGGGTGCACCAGCCACAAGACTCTCGGGCGAAGAAGCGTTCCAAATTGGCTAGCATGGCTACAGGGCAGGTCCGATCGTCAAGCACAATCAAGGCACCGGTCCCTAGGCGACTGCCTTCGGCCTCCACGGAGGTAAAGTCCAATGGCCGATGGGCCTGACTTGCTCCCAGGAACGGCGTGGAAGCCCCGCCGGGAAGGAAACCGCGGAGGGAGAAACCTTCCCGCATGCCGCCGGCCAGGTCCAGGACTTCATGGGCCGAGGTGCCCATGGGTCGCTCCCAAAGGCCGGGACGACGGACATTGCCGCTGACGGCGTACAATTTGGTCCCGGCGTCTTCGGTCCAACTCAGGTCTCGGAACCATTGGGGACCGTAGTTCACAATCAGGGGGACATTGCAAAGGGTTTCCACATTATTGACTATCGTTGGTCGACCCCAGAAACCGCTTTGCTGCGGGTAAGGGGGCTTGGAGCGAGGCAGCGGGCGTTTGCCTTCCAGGGCCGAGAGCAGCGCGGTTTCTTCGCCGCAGATGTAGCGCCCGGCGCTGGTATGCAAGTCCAGATCAAGCTGAAAGCCGGAGTCCAGGATGTTCGATCCCAGATAGCCGGCAGCGTAGGCCTCCTCAATGGTGCGTTGGAGGATCCGGGCGGCAACCCGATATTCCTCGCGCAGGAAGAGGAAGGCATAGCGGGCCTGGATGGCATAGCCGGCTACGGCCATGGCCTCCACCAGCAGGTGGGGATCGCCTTCCATCAATACCCGGTCTTTGAAGGTACCGGGCTCCATCTCATCGGCATTGGCTACTAAGCAAGTAGGCCGGGGATCGTCAAGGGGAATGAATCCCCATTTCATCCCGGTGGGAAAACCGGCCCCACCACGTCCTCGGAGCCCGGATTCCTTGACCTGCTCAGTCACCTCGGCGGGAGCCATGCGCTCCACAACGGTGCGCAGCGCGGCGTAACCCCCGCTGGCCTCATAATCGGCGAGGCCTACAGGCTGGCCGTCGGTGCGTAGGTTCGCAGTAAGGGGGGTCTCCATAGCGGCCTCATGGATACCGGGTAAGCAGAGCGGGGATGTCTTGAGGGGCCACGTCACCCACCGGCTCACCGTCAATGAGCAGGGCGGGTGCCTGTTCGCACCGGCCGAGACAGCAAATGGGTAGCAGGGTGAACCGCCCGTCGGCTGTGGTTTGCCCCGGGGTGATGCCCAATATCTTCTGAAGGGCCTGGTTGACCGCTTCGTAACCCCGGAGCCAGCAGCTGATACTGTCGCAGACCAGGATCACATGACGTCCCACCGGTTTGCGGAAGATCAGGTTGTAGAAGGTAGCGACGCCGTCCAGCTCGGCTGGGGGGATTCCTAGGATCTCGGCGGCCTCCGCTAAGGCGTCATCGGAGACCCAACCATGCGTTTCCTGGATCCCCTTGAGGGCCGCCACGCTAGCTGCCCGGGGATCGCCCCACCGGTCGCGCTCTTCGGCAATGGCTGCTCGCTCTTCCTCGCTTAGCATGGCCTTATGCCCTCGTCCTTTGAGTGCCTGCTAACGGTCCACGTCCGCCATAACAAAATCCACCGATCCCAGGATAGCAATCAGGTCGGCAATCAAATGCCCCTGGGAGATCTCCGGGAGCACCTGCAGATGGGGGAAAGAAGGCGTTCGAATACGGGTCCGATAGGAGCTGGTTCCCCCGTCACTGATCAGATAGTAGCTATTGGCCCCCTTGGTGGCTTCGATGGGCACCTCGATCTCACCGGCGGGCATGACCGGGCCCCAGCTCACACTCAGGAAATGGGAGATCAGGCTTTCGATATGGTGGAGGGCCCGTTCCTTGGGTGGGGGAGTGGTTAGGGGATGATCCGCCTTAACGGATCCCGTCGGCATATTGTCTACGCACTGCTGGATAATGCGCAGGCTTTGGCGCATCTCTTCGGCCCGTACCACGCAGCGATCGTAGGCATCGCCGCTGTCGGCGATGGGGATATCGAATTCGAATTGATCGTAACCGGAATAGGGCCGCTTTTTTCGAAAGTCCCACTCTAGCCCACAGGCCCGCAAGTTGGGCCCGGTGATACCCCATTCCACTGCCGTGTCCACGCTCATGGCGCCGATGCCTTGGGTGCGTTGCTGAAGGATCCGATTGCCCAAGACAATCTTGTCGTATTCGTCTAATCGTTTGGGCATGTAGCGAAGGAAATCTCGGACTAGGCGCTCCCAGCCATTGGGTAGGTCTGCCGCCACCCCCCCGATGCGGAACCAGCTGGGATGCATCCGGAAGCCGCAAATGGCCTCGATGATGTCGTAGATCTTCTGGCGATCCGCAAACATGTAGAAGATGGGGGAGAGCTCGCCCACATCCTGGGCGTAGGTCCCATAGAACAAGAGATGGCTGGCAATCCGGAAGAGTTCGCAGAGCATGACCCGGATTACCTTGACTCGATCCGGGACCTCGATGCCGCTGAGCTGTTCCAAGGCGAGGACATAGGGCAGATTGTTCATCACCCCGCCTAGGTAATCCACTCGATCGGTATAGGGGATGAAGGTGTGCCAAGTTTGGCGTTCGGCCATCTTCTCGGCAGCTCGGTGGTGGAATCCGATTTCCGGAACCGCGTCGACGATCTCCTCCCCATCAAGCTGGAGAACGATGCGAAAGACACCGTGGGCGCTGGGGTGGTTGGGCCCCAGGTTGAGGAACATAAAATCGGTGTGATCGTGGCGGCGCTGCAGCCCCCACTCTTCGGGACGAAAGCGCATGGCTTCTTGCTCAGCGTCCTCGCTCTCGTCATCCAGGGTATAGTGGCCCATCTCGGTTGCCCGAGCGGGGTGCTCCTTACGCAGGGGATGCCCCTCCCAGGTGGCGGGGAGCAGGATCCGGCCCAAGTGGGGATGGCCTTCGAAGACGATGCCGAAGAGGTCCCAGACCTCGCGCTCGTACCAGCTGGCAGCTGGCCAGATATCGGTAGCGGTGGGGAGGACCAGGTCTGCCTCGGACAACGGCACTTTTAGGCGCAGATCGGCATTGGCCTCTAGGGCAAGTAGGCGATAGACCACCGTGAAATCGGCCGCAGGAAGACCCTCCCGGTGATGGCGCTCGCGCTCGTCCATCGCTGTCAAGTCATAGAGCATGCCGAAGCGGGGCTCTGTCGTTTCCTTGAGGTGGCGGAGAAAAGGGTGGATGTGGATGCGATCCGTCCACAGCGTCGACATACCGTCAACGGTGGCTTGCTCCCGGAGGACACTCTCGCCAAAGGCCTGCTCGAGCCCTGCCTGGATCGCACGATTGGTAGGCATGGTCCCCTCCTACAGCCTAAACCTCGTCCGGGCTGCGGTAGGTGATGGCCTGAGTGCGCTCGGCCTGCTTACGCGCGCGTTGGCTAGGGCGAGTCGTTGTGGCGGGAGGAGAAGCCTCTACTGTTGCGCCTAGGGGGCGCTGCTCGGTGCCAATGGCTTCCTGAAGCAGGATCAGGCCTTCCAGAACGGCTTCGGGTCGGGGTGGGCAACCGGGGACATAGACATCCACCGGTAGGAATTTGTCCACCCCTTGAACGACGCTGTAGATGTCGTACATCCCGCCCGAGTTGGCGCAGGAGCCCATGGAGATGACCCAGCGGGGCTCCATCATCTCGCTGTGAAGGCGGCGGATGACCGGCGCCATCTTTTTGAAAACGGTCCCCGAGATGATGATGACATCCGCTTGGCGGGGGGTAGCGCGAATGATCTCCGAGCCAAATCGACCGATGTCATGCGGGCTGGTAAAGGCTGTGGCCATCTCCACATAGCAGCAGGACAGACCAAAATTGAATGGCCAAATCGAATTCTTGCGACACCAAGCCACCAAATGGTCTAGCCGGGAAAGCAGGAGATTGCGCTCCATAGCCTCCTGCATGACCTGTTTTTGCGAAGCGCCCGTGGATTCATTAGAGGCGTCAGCTTGGGTCAGCCACCACTGCATATTAGCCTCTCCGAGTCGCATGTCGGCGGGTGGAGTCTGGCCCGCGAGGGGCCCAGTCCAAGGCTCCTAGGGCCCACTCGTAGGCCAAAGCCACCACCAGTATGACCACAAACAGCACAAAGGCAGCGTAACCGGTCCAGCCGGTCTCCTCTACGGCAACCGCCCAGGCAAAGATGAACACGGCTTCCATATCAAATATGACGAAAAGGATCGCAACAACATAGAAGTGCACGGAAGTCCGGAAGCGACCAAACCCCAAGGGGACGATGCCGGATTCAAAGGGGGCAAGTCGGCCGCGGCCCGTACGCCGAGGCCCCAAAAAATGGCCCAGAAGCAAGATCCCGATTATCAGGCCCACCACGCCGACAAAATAAAGGGCCAGCGGGCCTAGCTCTGGAGGGGGCTCAGTGTTTTGGCTCAAGGTGGCCTCGCGATAGGAAACGGCCTTACCCCGCTTAGGAAGCGGGTTTTAACAACTTACCCTGTCCTCGGCAGATGGGATCGATCGAGTAGGGGAAAAGTTTCCCTGCTTCTTCCGTTGCTTCCCCAAGCCTTAATAGAATGCCTTCCAGAAGTGAGATCTGCCCCCTTGGGAGGGTAAGGAGGAGCCTGAATGCGCTGGATCACAATGCTGACGGTTTTGGGTGCCGTAGGGCTTCTGGCTGCTGTTCAACCCACTTGGGCGGGACGGAGTGCCGCCCAGGCAAACCTGGACAAGATCCAACTACCGCCGGGTTTCGAGATCGAGGTATACGCCGAGGTCCCGACAGCCCGGGAGATGGCTGTTGGCCATGCCATGGGCACCGTCTTTGTGGGCACGCGCGAGGACACTGTCTACGCAGTGATCGACCGCGACAAGGATTACCGCGTTGATAAGGTAGTAACGCTCAAGAAGGGATTGCAAGCGCCCTCCGGAGTAGCCTTCCACAAGGGCTATCTCTATGTCTCGGAGCGCCATCGGTTGACCCGTTACCCCGCGGCCGAGCTCGACATCGAGCGCCGGGATTTCCAGCCCCAAGTGCTTTACAAAGGGTTTCCCGATAATGCTCACCATGGCACCCGCTATACCCGCATTGGACCCAACGACAAGGTCTATGTAGCGATAGGGGTCCCCTGCAACATCTGCATGCCTCAGGGGAATTCGGACGCCATCCTCCGTTTCGACGCGGAGGGGTCCAACCGAACCGTTTATGCCGAGGGGATCCGCAATTCGGTGGGTCTGGACTTCCATCCCCAGACCGGGGAGCTCTTCTTCAACGACAATGGTGTGGACAATCTAGGGGATACCAAACCGCCTGGCGAGTTCAACCACGCTCCCGAGTCCGGGCTGCACTTCGGGTTCCCCTATTATGCTGGGGGTAAGGTCCGGCATCCGGACTGGGCAGATCGATCGCCTCCTCGGGAGGTCACCCTCCCGGTTATAACCTTCAAGGCCCATGTGGCCCCTCTCGGGATGACCTTTTACCGGGGGGAAAGTTTTCCCCAGGGGATGCGTCACGACGCCTTTGTCGCCCAGCACGGTTCCTGGAATCGCTCCACGCCCATCGGTTACCGGGTGATGCGGGTTCGATTCAACGACAAGGGCAAGGCCGTGAGCAAGGAAATCTTTGCTGACGGTTGGCTCCAGGACAGTGGCACCGCCTGGGGGCGCCCGGTAGACGTCAAGGAACTGCCTGACGGCTCCCTGCTGGTCTCTGACGATTATCAGGGAGTGATCTATCGCATTACCTATGAAGGCTCGGGATAAAGGCTTGGCCCGCTATGCCGGTAGGGAAGCCTATTCAGACGCTCCTTGCTATGGAGGATGGGACGGGGCTACTAGGGGCTGCCTCAAGGGGTGAGGACAACGCGAAATCGGGCCTGATTGGTGATCATCCGCTGATAGGCCGCTTCGACCTGGTCAAGTGGATAGGTTTCCACTAAGGGGGTTGCTCCGGTGAGCTGGCTAAAATGCAGGGTGTCCTCCGAGCCCGCTGGAGTGCCACTGGGCCAGCCACGGATAGTCCGACGTCCCGGAAGGAGCTGAAAGGGGCTCACCCGGATCGGTTCCGTGTCCGCGCCTACCGTAATTAGCTCTCCATCCACCCCGAGCCCCTCGATAATCGCGGTCATGGTCTCGGCACTGGGGGCTGTGGCCAGCACGACCCGTGCCCCGCCGAGGCCTTGCAAGATCGCCACGGCGTCCTCGCTTTGGCTATTGATATAGCGGTGGGCGCCTAGGTTGTAGGCCAAGTCCCGTTTAGCCGAGCTATGGGAGAGGGCAACAGTATGGAATCCCATTCGCTGGGCGTACTGGATCCCGAGGTGGCCGAGTCCCCCCACTCCCTGGATAGCCACCACATCGCCTGGGCGAGCGGCGCTAAAGCGCAAGGCATTGTAGGTGGTGATGCCTGCGCAGAGCAGGGGGGCTGCCTCGACTGCCCCCAGTTGGGGAGGCATGTGGGCTAGGGCGTCAGTGGAAGCGATCAGGGTATCGGCGTAACCGCCATCATGGGTAATGCCGGTGATCTCAGCATTTCGGCAAGTGATGAAGTCACCCACTCGGCAGCGATCGCATTCCCCGCAGTGACCCCCATGCCAGCCCACCCCGACCCGATTGCCTGGCTTCCAGGAAGTGATAGCCGAGCCCACCGAATCAATGGATCCGATGACTTCATGACCGGGAATACGGGGATATTGGATACCAGGGAAGGTGCCTTCCTTGACAAAGGCATCGCTATGGCAGAGACCGCAGGCTTCAACGCGGACTCGGACCTGATTAGGCCCGGGTTCGGGAACCGAATGCTCCACCAGCTCGAATGTGCCACCAGGCTCGGCGATCTGGGCCGCTTTCATTCGCGTCATAGGGGCCTCCTCTAATTTTCAAGGAATATGCCATCGTGACGGGGCATGGTCATAGAGGCGTCACCCATGATAAATAAGACTCTCCACAACTCTAGGCGAGGAGACGCCATGATTGGATGCCTTGACGACCAGCCTTTTCCCTCTGGGGACTCAAATCGGGTGCGGCTGAGGTGCTCCTGGCTCGGCTTAGTGGCCTTCGTCGCCAGTTTTTTCCACCCGATACCGGCCTCGGCAGAAACCTCGCTGCCGGATGCGCTCACCAGCGGCGAAGTGGACCTAACCCTGCGCCTACGGCACGAGAGTGTGGATGACGACACTCCCGGTATTAGCGATGCCCATGCCAACACCCTGCGCACGGTCCTGAACTATCAGACAGCCCCTTGGTACGGCCTGGGTGCGGAGCTCGAGTTCGAGGACGTCCGAGCCTTGGGTGAAGAGCGGTTCAACTCGACGGTCAATGGCAAGACGGGGAGGGCTGTGGTGGCTGATCCGGAGGGAGGGGAGATTAACCAAGCCAATCTCTGGTATCGGGGTCCGGCTCGAACGGAGCTGCGCATTGGTCGCGAAGTGATTACCTACCGGAAAGCCCCTTTCCACCGTTTTATCGGGCCGGTGGTCTGGCGGCAAAACTGGCAGAGCTTCGACGCGGTGACCCTGACCAACCGCGCTCTACCAGAAACCGTACTGAATTACGCCCATATCTTCAATGTGAATACCATCTTTGGGGAGGATAGTCCACAGAGCGACATTGACATGGATACCGACTTGTTTAATGTCCAATATGGAGGAATTCCGTTCGCAAAGGTTGAAGGCTATGCCTACCTGATCGAAAACGAGGATAGCCCCAGCGTTTCTACCCGGACCTTAGGCGGGCGAATCCACGGGAGCTGGCCAGGGGAAGGGGCGCCTCAGCTCTTGTATACGGCGGAGTACGCCAACCAAGGGGACTATCGGGGTGGCGCTGAGCGCAACGACGCCGATTACTGGCTCGGCGAGATTGGGGTAAAAGGCCCCCGCTTCAAGCTCAAGGGGAGCTACGAGTTGCTGGGGGGTGATGGTGCCTTTGGGTTCCAGACTCCGCTGGCCACTAAACATGCCTTCCAGGGATGGGCGGATCAGTTCCTGCAGACCCCGCGCGATGGGATCCTGGACCGTTACTTAACGGGGGTGCTTCGGTTTTGGCCTGTGACTCTCACCGCTGTCTATCACGATTTCGAAGCTGACAACGGCGATTATGCCTTCGGCGAGGAGCTTGACCTGAAGGGGGCTATTGCGGTGGGGGAGCATTTGACCTTGGCCCTCAAATACGCTGACTACGACGCCGACCGCAATTCCACTAATCTTGCTCGCAATGCGGGCCTACCCTTGACGCGGGATGTAACGAAATTCTGGGCCTATGCGACAACTCGGTTCTAGTGGCCGAGCCCTTTTGGTTAGCCGCTGGACACCCCATGGGCATTCTTCCTGACCCTCTGGACAGGAGCGGAAATGGCCTGGAAGGAAGCCTAAGCCCACGGGCCTTTCCCCGTGGTGCTTTGATCAGGATCAACGAAACGATAACAAGTCGTTGCTATCTTCTAGGTAAGCATAAGCTAGTGGTCGTCTGCGAGGGCCGCCTCGCGAAGGGCCTTCCTGTCAAGTACCCGGATCTCTGCCTTGTCCACTTCGATAAGCCCGCGTTCCTCGAAACGACGGAGAAGCCGGGATAGGGTCTCCGGCTGGAGGGAGAGCCGCGCTGCGATTACCTTCTTGGATAGGGACAATCGAACCACGCCTTGATCGCTCCCTGAGGGAAGGGCCCTTAGGAGGTAGTTGGCCAGACGCAGGCTCCCCTTCTGGAGGGAGAGGGCTTCGATCTCACCGACATGCTGACGCAGACGCCTGCTGAGGTGAGCAAGGAGGCGGAAGCAGGCATCGGTGGAGGCGGCCAGGCTCCGTCTTAGGGGCTCGGTAGGGACAGCCAGGAGTTCGGTGCTCTCGAGGGCGGCGGTGTGCACTGGATAGCTGCGCTCCGCCATGAACATGACTGCCTCCGCAAAGCTTCCCCCGGGACCGACGGTGTCGATGATCTTTTCATGGCCCTCGGCGCTGATCCGGAAGAGCTTGATCTGACCGTGGCGGACAATGTAGAAGTGTCGAGCCGGATCGCCTTGGTTGAAGAGCATTTCGCCGCGGTCCAAGAGGACCGGACGGGTGTCTTGGACTACGGAGGCCAAGGGTCCCTCTTCCAATCCTTCTAGCACGGGATGCTGACGAAGCTCCGCTTCCGTGGCCGGCTCGGGCTTCTTTGATTGTTTCCTCATTACCCTTGCTCCTGGGATCTCCCTATGCCACAGGGGAAGGACCTAACTTGGTCCCTTGGTATCCGGCAATTAACCGAGGCAAGTCCCGTTTTGAATGCCTATCGGACGTTTGCTGCCGCGCCCCACCGGATGATGTTCTTTGGCGGGGCAGTTGGTTTAAACCTGGCCATCGCATGGTGGCTTATCCTACTGGCCGGCCGCTCTGGTGCCCTTTCCTCGCTCTTTGTTGTAGCTGCTCCTGGCCTTATCCACGCTTGGCTATTGATTTTCGGAGCCTTCCCCTTTTTCGTTCTGGGATTCCTGATGACCGCTCTCCCGCGTTGGGTTGCGGCCCCTCCCCTGAGCCCCAGGGCCTACCAGAGTGTGGGTTTTGTCCTGTATACGGGATTTCTCATTACTTTATTTAGTTCCTCTTTCAGCTCGGCAGCGAGTATAACGGGCATGGCCCTGACAGCGATTGGACTCCTGATGGGTCTAATGAGCCTGTTTCAGGCCCTGGCCCGGGCTGATCGATCGATTCTCCCTGCTGGCGCCCTGGTAAGCGGGTTTCTCTTTCTAGGCTGGGTGGGCAGCCTGCTTACCGCCTTTGGGGCCTTCCTGGACCATCCGGGTCTCTGGCGGGCGGGCCTGCAACTGGGGGTTTGGGGTTTTCTAGTTCCCTTAGTCTTCCTGGTGGCCCATCGGGTTCTCCCGGTCTTTGCTGCCAATGCGATTCCGGGCTACCCGATCTGGCGGACATCCTGGGGGCCCCCGCTAGCCGGTCTCCTTTGTCTGGCGCATGGGGGATTGCTGATCGTCGGGAAGGAGGGCTGGCTCCTGGCCACTGCCCTGCCGCTTGCTCTGATCGCCTTATATCATTGGCTCATGTGGCGACCCTGGCAAACCCGAAGCGATCCCCTTCTCTGGACTGCCTTTGCGGCCCTCCTGTGGCTTCCACTGGCTAGCGGTCTCTATGCCTGGGAGGCAGCGGCGCACGGATTTGGACTGACGACTTTCCTGGGGCAGGCACCCTTGCATGCGGCCACCGTCGGCCTCCTTGCCAGCATGGTATTGGTTATGGCTACTCGGGTCAGCCGAGGACACTCGGGTCGACCCTTGCAGATGGACCGAATGGAGCTGATGGCCTTTCTAAGCCTGCAGCTAGCTGCGCTCTTACGGGTAGTCGCGGATATCCCCATGGCAGGGGCTCATCGGTCGGAGCTTCTTGTCGCGGCCGCGACATTGTGGCTAGTGGCCTTCCTCCCTTGGGGATGGCGCTATGGACGGATCTACTGGCTCCCGCGAGCTGATGGCGCGCCTGGCTAAGTCAACACTGTCGATCCCCTTAAGACGATTGGCCGCAGAGAAATGCAAGGAAGTCCGTCAAAGGGGGCTCGGCTCCCGGCAGTCCACACAATCGAGGGAAAAGCCCAGGAACCGTTGGCGCCCTTCAACAGTGGTAACCCATGGGCGCTCCTGCCAAGGAGGGTTGTGACGGACGTGGCGAGTATGGCCACACTCCAGCTCGGCTACCCAGTGGCCTTCCTCGTCACGGTGGAAGTCAACGATCCGGCGCGGCATGCTGGAGTTCCCGTCATTCGCGTTCAAGCCAGCAGAGCCTCCAGGCCAAAAGGGATTCTAAGGTATCCTTCGATACTGGGGTTCCCGAAAAGGATGCGGGCTAGGCCAGACCCCGATCACGTTGATAACAATCCCCAATCCTGACCTGCTCCTGAGGTGAATACGGAACAGGCCAGTTACTGTTTCCTACCAGGGCGATGAAAAACCCTTTTCATCGCCCTGGTAGCAGCGGAGCCGGCCGGCTCCGCTTGTCTAGAAAAACAGCCAACCGGTTGCTTTTCCGGGTTTTCCAGGAAAAGGGTTTTCAACGACCTGCTAGTAAGGATTAGATTAATCTCTTGGACACGATGATATCCCTTCGGGTTCTCTGTCGGAAGACAGAAAATAGTGGCAATTAATCTGCCCTTCATTCGTTAGGCGAAGTCTCGTTGTCTGTTTGGACCGTCACGATCTGAGCATCGAAGGCGATGTGTCCGGCAATGGGCTTTACCCCTTCCGAGGGCGCCTCGTAGCTCCATGCCGCATCTTGCCAGGTGCCTTCTGATGTCTCTATGGAGTAATAGGTGGCTTGGCCCTTAAAAGGGCAGTGCGTGATTGTCGGGGAGCGTCGAAGATACTCCATTGCCACATCATTCCGCGGGATGTAGAGGACGTCCGGATAGCCTACCTCCTTCAGTAGCAGGGCTTCCTCGCCATCGGCCACCGGAAATTTACCAGCCCAAACCCGGATGGGACGGAAGTGCGGGTACAGGGCGATGCGGTCTTGTGGGCTGGAGCTCATCCGTATCTCCTTTTCGCGTGGGTCTTATTAAAAAGGTATGCGGAACCTTAGGGCTATCCTGTTCTTCCGCGCCTAGCCAGTCATCCCGGGCAGGGCCATTAGGCCCAGGTCACTGCTCAACCGGGCACCGGGGGGCAACTCGTGGTAGCCCAGGGTGTGACGGGCAAGTCGAGCGCTCACGCTGGCCTTGCTCGAAGAACCGGAGGAGAAGTTGTCGTCGTCTCGGTTCCCAGGCTGGTTTCGATGCATGGTTTCCTTAGCACTCATAGCCCCGATTGGGCATACAAAGGGGATAGCGCGCCTCTGAGAAAGGGCTAGAGTCTTGGCCCGACACGGGGTCTATGGCCGGAGCCGCAAGCTAGGCCTTGCGGGCCGCCAAGCTGGCCTGAGGGGGTCTCAGGC
>CAYVMM010000008.1:13371-25651 GCA_964452535.1 uncultured Gammaproteobacteria bacterium
TTGCCAGCGGGTGCACCCGGTGAATCTTGATTCGCCCCGTGGCCCGGGATGGCCATGGCTGATTCAAAGCGATCCGGGGCAAGCGGATCCGGGAAGGCTGCATGGCTACGGGCCAGCCGCCCTCGTATTTGATCGAGGCAATCCAAGCGCTGGCGGGGCCCTACAGGCTCTTGGGCCCTGGGAATTGCGTATCGCTCCAGGGCCTAGTGGGCCTTGAAGATCAGCTGCTTACCGAGTGCCTGCTTGCGTAGGTGGAAAGGGATACAGATTGACCTCTGGGACAATGGACTATGAGCTTACCTATCCGGATTCGCCGGCAGCCCCCCGACCGGCTTGCCCTTACCGGGTCTGTTTGCGCCATTGGTGGCGGAAGGCCTTCGCTCTTTCAAAATTCGGGTTATCGGCGAATGGGTGGGGTCAACCCGCTCGCCGGTGCCCCTTAATAAAAGCTGGGCTCATTCCTTTCATCTTCCTGGGAGCCTGTGGTAACGCGGTTACGACCCAACTCCTTGGCCCGGTAAAGGGCCTGATCCGCCCGGCTCAAAAGGCCCTCAGCGGATTCCTTGGCCTTTAGTTCCGCGACTCCTACACTAACGGTGACTTGACTGGGGCCTCCCGAAACCTTCATCCCTTCTACCTTAGCCCGGATCCTTTCGGCCAATCCCTGGGCACTCTCTAGTCCGGTTTTGGGCGCTAAAGCAATGAATTCCTCTCCACCCCAACGAGCAATGACGTCCGAGCTTCGAAGACTGTTCCTGAGGGCGCCAGCAACCTGTTTTAGGACTTCATCCCCCTGGAGGTGCCCGTAGGAATCATTGATGGCTTTGAACCGGTCAAGGTCCACAATCAGGACCGAAAAGACTTCTCCATACCGGTCGGCATTTTCAATCTGATGCCTTAGGATCGAATCAAAGTACCTTCGGTTCGGGAGCTCGGTTAAGAGGTCAGTGTAGGTAAGGCGCTCTACTTCCCGCGCATGCCGCGCTAACTCCCGGTTGGCTCGGATGAGCTTCCGCTCCTGCTCGGCGTAATCCTTATTAAGGGCCAAAAGCTGCCGCTGGAGATTGCGATCCTGATCAACATCCCGCTCCGCCACCAAGAGCAACCGATCCCCCTGCCGGTAGACGGAGCCCAGCCAGGTTTCCGATTCCCCGTCCATCGCCCCTAAAGTCATCAATCCGGAAAACAGCGCCTCGTTATGTTCCCCTTCTGCCCGGTCAAGGAGCTGGCCAAGGCTGGGGTTTAAAAACACCGACCGAACCTGCCCGGGATTGGGGCCATCACTGGTGCTCGGGAAAAGCTCCCGAAACCCTCGATTGGCATCAATCAGGTGCCCCTGCGAATCCAATATCGCTACCAGGAGGCTTTTCAATCCCCGCAGGAAATCGCGGATCCAGAACTCGGCTTGAGGTGCCAAGGGTTGGGAAGGAGTTGGTGTCACGACCAAGTTTCCAAAGCGGCCTGGGCCTGGGGATACAAACCCTCAAGCCCCAGGCGCTCCGCCAGGTTGGGCAGGTTACTCAGACCCGCGCCCCCCGCTATAATGGCCGGAGCCTTCGTCCCGAATTCCGTATGAATCCGCTCAATGGCCTCTTTAAGCGTGCGGAGCTGGCGAACCAAAGCCACCGAAAGGCCCACTAATTGCGGCTCGCTTTGCCGGATTTGGGCGATTAAGTCCGCGGTGGGGGTATCCGCGCCCAAGAATTCCACGGCCCAGCCCTCAAGCTCAAAGGCATCAGCTACGATGCGAAGCCCTAGGGAATGATGATTGAAGGCCACACAGGCGAACAACGTCTTTCTTCCGTCCGGAGGAAGGGCCGGTGTTTCGGCGAACTGACGGACCAGGATTTGGTTAACCAAGGCTGTGGCCAAGTGCTCCTGAGCGACACTGATCTCACGAGCTTGCCATTTCTGGCCGATCCAGTACATGGCCGGCTGGATCAGCCCTAGGGCCATCCCCAGATACCCCTCTTTTTGGGCTACGCTCCGGGCAATTTCCAATGACCGCTGGCGGTCCCCTCGTATCAGGTTGTCCACCAAAGACGCGAGGGAGGGATGCTGAAGTTGGGAATCCGGATAAGGTTGAAAAGGGCCGGGATATTGGTTCCCTTCCCGCAAGGTTTTCTGGCCGGCCCCTAGCACCGCCTGAAGGGGTTCAAAGGCGTCTTCCGAAAGCCGTTCCTGGAAGAATGCCTCCAAATATTCCAAGGAAAGGTTTAGGGACTCCGTGGGCACGCTGCGGGCCTCTAGTAGCTCGTGGAGCCAAGCCAGATACTCCTTGAAGGGCTGGGGCTCGCCCGCCAAAAGACTGCCAGTGAGGTAGTCCAAGTGATAATGGAGGTCTTCTCGGCACCGTTCCTTCCCCTGATGGCCAAAATCGGCCAGGGAGGCCCCTAATCTTTGGTAGATTGCCTCGGTTGCGGCTTCTACCGCTTCCGCACGGTGGGCTTCCACAAGCTCGCCGAGCTCGGCCGCCTTCTGTAGCGGAATTCCCAAAGCGTTGGAGCTCACCTGACAGGCCTCATTCGGTGATCAATTCAAAAAAATCCAGCGCCCTCGAGCCCGGCTCAACCTTCAGACCTTTGGGCATGAATTGGTGGGATTCGCTCAGGTGCGCCTCATGCCAGGCCTCGAAGCTTGCCCGGTCCCGCCACACTGTCACCAGCCAGAACTCGTTGCTCCGTTCGGCGGGGGAGAGGACCTCCATGCGAACGAACCCAGGGTGATCATCCACCCGGTGAGGCCGCTGGCGAAAGGCCTGGGCAACCATCGCCTCTTGGCCGGAACGAACTCGGAAACGGCTCATCGCTACGAACATCCTATCTCCAAGGAGTAAGGGCTCGAACCCGCATCCCAAAGAGTTACATGCTTGAGGATAACGCCTACGTTTCCGTTCGCCCAATGTGGCCCGCCCCTGGCTTTGCCTACACGCGCCGTAGCGGCCTTTTAGGCTATTGCCGGGGCAATGAGGGGAGCTTGCAACGCTCTCCGTTAGCATGAACATTGAACTGGGGGGATTTCGGCTTGCGGGCTCCGAAAAAGCCCTGGGGCGGCGGGGATTAAACGCTTACCAGCGATTGATGTTACGGCCTTCGTGGTGGATGGTGCCGAGGATTCGGCCCTCGGCGTCCTGCCCATGGGTGACCACACGAACGCGCTCGCCGCCGACTTGGCGGCGCAGGGCCTGGCCGGCTTCGGGCCCGTAAGATTGGTAGCTTTCGGGCGCGTCGATGCCCTGGAGCCGAATCACTCGATTACCCAAGACAAGCGTGTCTCCGCTCCAGACGTGGCGCACCGTGCCCGTGATCTCGTCGGCTTGGGCTGCTAGCGGAATTAACGGAAGAAACAGGAAGAGGAAGAACCAATATCGCATGAAATTATTCTAGCCGGCCGTAGCCGGTTCTAGCCAGGCAAATGAGAACGGTTCCCTGAGTTAAGCCGTTGGATCTTAACCCCGGCGCAATAGCGGGACGGCGAATGGGGCTGGGCCGGGGGCGCGTACCATCCTCTGATCGCCTTCTGTACGCGGACCAAAGAGATCCTGCAAGGGCGGCAACGGCCGGAGGAGGCCCATATCGGCAACGGTGCCGTGGGCTTCGGGCACCAGCTACTGGTCCCACGGGTTCTTCATCCCCAGCTCTGGAAGGCCCTGGCCTCGTCCAGCTAACCTCCCAATCGGTCCATTCCTTCAGGGGCCAGATGTGCCCGGTGGGAGCTGATCTCGATTCAAAGGCTCCGGTCAGTCGGGCAAAGCCGGCTCAAAGGGGCGTTGAGGGCGTATCACGCTCCCTTCCGAAAGCTTTTCTGGGGGCGGAATCCCGGTGAGCGGCCCTTCACGGCTAACCTTTTCCGTCGCGTATTAGGGCTCGAAGGGGGGCTTGCATGATTTGGGTAGGTATTGCTCTCTTATCCCCATATGGTCGGGGCAGCAGGATTCGAACCTGCGACTCCCGGCACCCCATGCCGGTGCTCTGGCCAGGCTGAGCTATGCCCCGTGAATGGTGCCCGGGGCTGGTTTCGAACCAGCGACCTCTACCGTGTCAAGGTAGCGCTCTCCCCCTGAGCTACCCGGGCCGAACTGCAAACTTTGGAGGGAGAGTCCCAGAATGCCCAAAGCCGCAACGTATCCCTCAAGGCCTGAAGGATGCTTAGGTCAGCTCCCGTAACATCCTCTCCAACCCGGGTGGATCGTACCATTCGTCCCTGTGCTCATTAAAGGCTTAGGGATTGCTACTTTGCAGGGGAAGGACCAAATGCCCCTTTGTATGGTTGCTTCGGCGATCGGGCAGCGACAATCTCTATCGCTCAAGGTTTGGTCTGGGTAAATGGCCAAAGGTACGGTTTGCGTTGCGCTTTGGCCCTCTCAGCCACGGCTTCTTGGGGCTCGATCCTTGTTACGCCTACGCCGTATCGGTAGACGAGCTGACCCCCTAGCCAACCCCCGATAACCATGATTAGAAAACCTAAGGCGGCAGTGGCGACCGCCACGGGCGACGCTGCTCCTTCCGGACCCCCCCGAAAGGCAAGGGCCAACAGGAAAAAGCACCAGGCGGTCCCCATTGCCAGTGCATGCCAAATAGCAGAGCGCTGGGCTGGGGAAGGCAGGGATCGCATTGTGAGCTCTAAGGCCCCGGAAGCCAGGGCCAAGACCCCAAATGCTGTCCCTACTAATTGGGACCAGAATCCTAGGGTCCAGCCTAGCTTGCTCCCAGATATCCACCCTGCTCCATCGCAACCTAATCCCATCGTCCACAGGGCGATCGGGAAATGGACCAGGGTTGGATGTAATGGATGCCCAGCCAAGCGCATACGATTCAACCTTGTCTAAACGGATGCGGTTAGTAGAAGTATAACTGTGACAAGGCCTACGGCCCCATGGGTGAGGATAACCCCATTGGGAACCGGTGTCTCACCTTCGGTGAAGGTACGATACAAAAGCATGCCCAAACCGGCAAGAAGCGCGATTACAGCTAGGACAAAGCCCCATAGCAAGGCACCGCTAGCCCCTCCCATAACGATAGTCAGGAGCAGGAGCGTGCCGGCAACCCCGAGTCCACCGTGGATACCAGCTGCCCATGCCCACTGGTTCAGCGGTTCGACCTCGGGGTTTTGGGAACGGTACTGGTAACGAAAGCCAGCGAGACCAAGCCCGAGAAGCAGCGTGATCACTAGGACGACGACAGCGACAGTTAAGGTGAATCCTGGCATTGTTCCCTTCTCCTATTCGTTTGAGGATCAGGAGTGGGACATCTATCAGCGTATTACCCCTCAAATAAGGGAAGTGTGTCAAGCTAGCTAGGCGAATGGCCGCAACGGGCGTTCTAGTCGGTCGAAGCGCTAAGCGTTAGCTCCTTAATGGATACGCCCCAGACTCCGACACGGCTTAGTTAGCGCCTGCTGTCGCTCTGGGCCAAAATAACAAAAAGGAGGGGAGCTCCGGGTGGGAAGACACCGACACGTCCAAAACGGGCACGTCCAAAATGGGGCGGAAAGGCCGGGTCCGCTAGCCTAATAACGGTAATAGTCTCGGGAAGGCGTGGTGAACCCCGTAATGGTCAAAGAGGGTAAGCATGTCCATGTATTCTTTTCGCCTCCAAAGCAATTACCATCCCAGCGGGGATCAGCCGACAGCCATTGCAGAGCTAATAGCGGGCATCCAGGCGGGGGAGGCCTTTCAGACACTGCTTGGTGTTACGGGTTCCGGCAAGACCTACACCGTAGCTCAGGTCATTCAGAATCTGGATCGGCCAGCACTCATCTTGGCTCCCAACAAGACGCTGGCGGCCCAGCTCTACTCAGAATTCCGGGGGTTTTTCCCCGAGAATGCAGTGGAATATTTCGTCTCTTACTATGATTATTACCAGCCCGAGGCCTATATCCCCTCAAGCGACACCCTGATTGAGAAGGATGCTTCCATTAATGAGCATATCGAGCAGATGCGGCTGTCGGCGACCAAATCGCTTCTAGAGCGGGAGGACGCCATCATTGTTGCCTCCGTGTCAGCGATCTATGGCCTTGGTGATCCGGCGGCCTATCACAGCATGATCCTGCACCTGCGAACGGGGGATCGGGTGGATCAGCGAGAGCTTGTTCACCGCTTGGCCGATATCCAGTACACCCGCAATGAGACCGAGCTGCGACGGGGAACCTTCCGGGTCCGCGGGGATACTGTTGAGGTGTTCCCGGCAGAGAATGAGGCTGAAGCAGTGCGAATCGCAATGTTCGACGATGAGGTGGAGGCCCTATCCACTTTCGACCCCCTGACTGGGGAGATCACCGCCCGCCTCCCTCGTATCACGGTCTATCCCAAAACCCATTATGTTACTCCCCGGGCAACCTTGATGGAGGCCATCGAACAGATCAAGACCGAACTGAAGGAGTGCTTGACCGAGCTGCGAGCTGAGAACCGTGAGGTGGAAGCGCAACGCCTAGAGCAGCGTACCCGGTTTGATATCGAGATGATGCAGGAATTGGGCTACTGCTCGGGGATTGAGAACTATTCTCGGTATCTTTCAGGTCGAGAGGCGGGGGAGCCGCCGCCCACTTTGCTCGATTATCTACCGGACAATGCCCTGCTCATCATCGATGAGTCGCACGTGGCCATTCCCCAGATTGGAGGCATGTACAATGGTGACCTTAGCCGTAAACGGACCTTGGTGGAGTACGGCTTTCGGCTCCCTTCTGCCCTGGATAACCGGCCTCTCAGATTCGATGAATTCGAGCGTCTGATGCCACAAACGGTCTTTGTTAGTGCCACGCCTGGCCCTTACGAGCACGAGCATGCCGGGCAAGTAGTGGAGCAGATCGTGCGGCCTACCGGCTTGGTTGATCCCCGCTTGGAAGTTCGCCCTGCTACCTCCCAAGTCGAGGATCTCCTATCCGAAATTAACGAAAGGGTGGCGAGTGACGAGCGCACATTGGTAACGACCCTAACCAAGCGCATGGCTGAGGACTTGACTAGCTATCTGGAAGAGATGGGGATCCGTGTGCGCTATATGCACTCGGACGTGGATACCGTTGAGCGCTCGGAAATCGTTCGGGACCTTCGTCTGGGTCGATTTGATGTGTTGGTGGGCATTAACCTTCTACGGGAAGGCCTGGATCTGCCCGAGGTCTCCCTGGTGGCCGTTTTGGATGCCGACAAAGAAGGCTTCCTCCGCTCGGAGCGCAGCCTAATCCAGACCATCGGCCGCGCCGCCCGAAACATCAACGGTACCGCCATTCTTTATGCCGATACGGTGACCGGCTCCATGCGCCGGGCCATGGATGAGACCGAGCGTCGCCGCGAAAAGCAACAGGCTTACAACAGGGCCCACGGGATCACCCCGGAGACAATTCGCAAGGAGGTAACTGAGATCCTGGAAGGAATCCCCGAAAAGGGTGGCTATACAGGGCCCATGCCAACGCGCGTTGCGGAAGAATCGGCTGAGTACGCTTCTCTGGACCCGGAGCAGGCTGACCGTGAGATCCAGCGCCTGCGCGAGAAGATGTTCGAGAAAGCGCGTAACATGGAATTCGAGGAGGCAGCCCGTTTACGGGACCGGATCCAAGAGCTAGAGGCCCGGGCTTTGGGGGTTCAATAGGCTCTTGACTGTTGCCGGAAACGTCTTTCGGGAAGAAGGAGGCCTGACCTGGCAAGGTCAATGAAGCTTGAGTCGGGGGTGATGGGTGTGACCGATCCAGTCCCCTAGCATGGTGAGGACGGTGCGCCAGGTGCCAAATAGGACGCGCTGGTGCATGCGGTAGAGGGACCGGTAGGCAATCCGGGCAAAAAGGCCTTCAACGGTGATGTCCCCCGTCAGATTGCCCATCAATCGGCCTACGGTATTGTAATGGCTGAGATTAATGAGGGAGCCATAGTCTTTGTAAGTAAACTCTGGCAGGGATTTTCCTTTTATCCGTCTGGTCAGGGATTTGGTTAGGAAGGTGGCCTGTTGATGGGCCGCTTGAGCCCGGGGAGGGATGGGCGTCCCTCGTTCCGGCCATGGGCATTCCGCGCAATCGCCCAAGGCGAATATGTTGGCATCACGGCTGGTTCGGAGGGTTTGGTCTACCACCAGTTGGTTGATTGGGTTGGCTTCCAAGCCGTCGAGCTCCGCGAGGAAGTCGGGGGCCTTGATGCCCGCCGCCCAGACCTTCAGGCGCGCGGGAATAGCGTAATCGCTTCGAGTTTCCACGCCTTCCTCGGTCACTTGGGTGACCAGTTCTCCAGTGTGGACGAGGATCCCCAGCTCCTCGAGGTACTCCTGCGTTTCGAGGGCTACTCGCTCGGGGAGGCTGGGTAAGAGCTGTTCAGCGGCCTCGACAAGATGGATCCGCATATGCTCCTTGGGGTTAATGCGATCCAGGCCGTAGGCGGCCGCTTGCTCCACCGCGAAATTGAGCTCGGCTGCCAGCTCCACCCCAGTGGCGCCCCCGCCAACAATCACAACATCCAATTGCCCTTCTCGAGGTAGCCCCTCCTGCGTCTGGGCGTGGAGGAATTCTTGGAAGAGCCTTTCCTGGAAATGATCGGCTTGATCCCGATGGTCCAGAAAGTGGCAATGTTTGAGTACGCCCTTTACCTTTAGGTCGTTGGTTGTAGATCCCACAGCCATGACCAGTGTGTCGTATCGAAATCGTCGCCGAGGGACCACTTCCCGTCCTTCCTCATTGTAGAGAGGAGCCAAGCGGATCTCGCGATGATCCCGATCCAGGCCTTCCATGGCCCCTAGCCGGAAACGGAAGCCCTTCTGTCGGGCTAGGGCTAGGAAATCGACGGCGTCGCCATGGGAGTCGAGGGTCCCTGCAGCCACTTCATGCAGCAGGGGCTTCCAAAGATGGGTCAGGGCACCATCGACAAGGGTAACAGCAGCCTTTTTGGAGCGCTTCAGGCGCCGGCTCAGCTGGCAAGCTAGCTCCACGCCGCCAGCCCCACCGCCGATAATGAGGATCTGGTGGCGCTCGTCGCCTTCGCCAGAGGGAGGGGGCGCTGTCCCGGCTTTTTCGGCCATTGTTTGCTTCTCCTAAGGAAGGGAGTTGAGGAAATGGTCGAGTCTGAGAGGGGGTCATACAAAGGCCTCACTATACGCACCTGCTGCGAGCGCCGAAATTGCGAGCGAGGCCGAAGCGCTTAGAGGAGCTCGGGGGCTGACTCTGAACTCCTAGGTGCGAAGGCCCAAAGATTGCATTCAGACCAGAGGAAATGGCTACCGCCTCTTTCCGTTTCTATGAAGAGCTCAACGATTTCCTTCCTCCGGCACGTCGGAAGGTCGAATTCGAGCATCACTTCCATCGCCGTGCCTCGATCAAGGACATGATCGAGGCATTGGGTGTCCCTCACCCCGAAGTGGAGCTGATCTTGGTTAATGGCGTGTCGGTGGGATTTGACCACATAGTGGGTAATGGCGATCGGATCGCTGTCTACCCGGTCTTCGAGTCGTTCGATGTTTCCATGCAGATCCGGCTTCGTCCGGAGCCCTTGCGCAGGACACGCTTCGTTCTAGATGTCCAGCTGGGGACCCTAGCACGTTATCTACGCCTCTGCGGTTTCGACACGCTCTATCGCAATGATTACAAGGACGCGGAGCTCGCTCGCATTGCTGCCCATCAGGAAAGGATCCTCCTGACCCGGGACCGCGATGTCCTCAAACGTCGCATCGTTACGCGTGGCTACTTCGTGCGAAGTGATCGGCCATGCTGTCAGCTAACTGAGGTCTTCTCCCGCTTCCAATTGCACCGGGCGACGGCGCCGTTCACCCGTTGCCCGCTCTGCAATGGTCAGCTTCGCGATATCGAGAAGTCGGCGATTGAGCATCGACTGGAACCGCTTACCCGCCAGTACTACAACGTCTTTCGCCTCTGCAGTAGCTGTAATCGGCTCTATTGGCGGGGCAGTCACTTCCAGCGGATCCAAAGGCTCATTGAAGGTGCCCGGAGGCAGGGGAGGGGTGAGTGATGGGGGACGTGACGTTGGCCCATGTGATGGCGTAGCTTGTCTCGGCGATACGTCTTTAGGTAGCGCCCCCCTTAAAGGGATTCCGGTCTGGGAGGTGTATGCCACCAGCTCAGGGTGACGCCGGGCCCTTGCCAGGCCTATCGGAGGCCCTGTTCTCCTACGACAGGAAATGGGTATCCAATGCAGTGGAAGGACCGATCCGATTATACCTTGGAACTTTCGGCTGATGCCATGAAGCAGCTGGTTGAGACGGCACTTGTCCATATCATGGACTATATCAAGACCTTGCCGGACCAGCCTGCTTCTCAACCAGGCGACCATGCGAAATTAGTGAACGAGCTTAAGGAGCCGCTTCCGGAAGCAGGGACCCCCTACAGCGAACTGTTCGACTTTTTATTCCAAAAGGCGGTTGGCCCGGGCTTCAATAGCGCGAGCCCCGGCTATCTGGCCTATGTCCCAGGAGGGGGGATCTTGCACGCGGCGGTGGCGGATCTTATCAGCGATACGGTTAACCGCCATGTGGGCGTTGGCGTGGCTGCGCCTGGCTTGGTCCAACTGGAAGCCAATGTGGTGCGCTGGTTCTGCGATATGGTGGGCTATCCTGCGGAGGCCGGCGGGTTTCTTACTACGGGCGGGTCGTTGGCCAATTTTTCCGCTTTGTTCACTGCTCGACGCACCCAGCTGCCCGAACAGTTCTTATCCGGAACGATTTATACGTCGGATCAAGCCCACCACTCGGTTCAAAAAGCAGCGGTCCTCACGGGCTTTCCTCCGGACCGCGTGCGTGTTATTCCAAGCGAAGGCCAATTCCGCCTCCCACTTGAGCCCCTGCAACGGGTGATCGCTGAAGACCGGCAGGCTGGATGGACCCCCTTTGCCGTGGTGGCCCATGCCGGAACCACCAATACAGGCGCTGTGGATCCCCTGGAGCCAATTGCCGAGGTTGCCCAAACGGAAGGCCTTTGGCTGCATGTGGATGCTGCTTATGGGGGCTTTTTTGTTCTTACCGAACGGGGACAGCAGCGCTTGCGGGGATTGGAGCGAGCCGATTCCATCACCTTGGATCCCCACAAGGGCTTGTTTTTGCCTTATGGTACTGGCTCCTTGCTCGTGAGGAATCGAAACGCCTTGAAACAAGCTCATGGAAGCGAGGCCGCTTATCTTCCCGACAGGCAGCAAGAGGAAGAGGAGCTGGTGGATTATGGCCAAATGTCCCCCGAGCTGTCGCGCGAATTTCGGGGCTTGAGGGTTTGGTTGCCTATCAAAATGCATGGGATCGGACCCTTTCGTGCAGCCCTCGAGGAAAAATTGGATTTGGTGGAATGGGCGAGTGAGGAGCTGCGCCGGATCGAGGATATTGAGCTTTGCTCCGAGCCGGAGCTCGCCACAGTGGCGTTTCGCCTTTATCGGCCGGATTGCGAGGCTTCCACGCTTAATCAGCTCAATCAACAGTTTTTGGAGCGGATCAATGCGCGGCGACGCGTCCTTTTGAGTGGTACGTGGCTAGGCGATCGTTTCGCGCTGCGAATCTGCGCTCTTTGCTTCCGAACACACTGGGATCGAATGGCCGTCTGCTTAGAGGATATCCGTGCGGCTCGAGAAACGGTTTGGAAAGGATAATATGAGCCATTGGCCACCTTCTGCTCCGATTCCCTCCTTTCTCTATGGGACTGCCTGGAAAGAAGGCGACACTCGTCGCTGCGTTGAGGAGGCGGTAGCGGCCGGTTTCCGGGGGATCGATACGGCTAACCAGCCTCGCCACTATCATGAGCCTGGAGTGGGCGAAGCCTTGCAGGCTGTTTACGAGAGAGGGGGTATAAGCCGGGATCAACTATTCCTACAGACCAAATTTACCCCGCAGTCCGGGCAGGATCACCGTCTGCCCTACGATTCCAGTGCGCCCGTCTCCTCCCAAGTCCACCAGTCCTTTGCCAAGTCCCTGGAGCATCTGCAGACCGGCTGGTTGGATTCTCTCCTTCTTCATGGCCCTACTCGGGCAAAGGGCCTCGTCAAGGCGGACTGGCAGGTCTGGCGCGCCTTCGAGGCATTGTTCCGGAAAGGCCAAGTGGTCCATCTCGGGGTGAGCAATATGGATCGAGATCAGCTCGAGGAGCTGCTTGATGGAGCCGAGGTGCTGCCGACCTTTGTACAAAACCGATGCTTTGCCCGGCCTGGCTTGGATCGCGCCGTTCGGGAATACTGCACTGAACAGGGGCTTGTCTATCAGGGATTCTCGCTGTTGATGGGCCTGCCCGTCCTAAAGGAATCCCCCGAACTCCTCGAAATCTCTCAACGCCACCGGAAGACCCCAGCCCAGATCGTATTCCGCTTTGTCCTGGAGCT
>CAYVMM010000009.1:0-20802 GCA_964452535.1 uncultured Gammaproteobacteria bacterium
AGGGGACACCGAGTGCTTGCGGGCTCCCGGGACCCCGAGCGTCTGCGAGCCGATTTGCCTCCGGGGGCAGTTCCCTTCTATCTAGATCTGGACCGCCGTATCGGCTACGAAGCCTTGGCTACTGCCCCTCTATTGGTGGCTGCCTTCCCGCCCCCTAGCTTGGGCACCCGGGATCCTCGGAGTGCCCGTCTAGCGGCAACGCTGGCTTGGCATCCCCCCCGACGGCTAGTATATCTTAGTAGCGTGGGGGTCTATGGCGATCAGGGAGGAGACTGGATCACGGAAGGGTGCCCTGCCGCTCCTGCTACTGAACGGGCTCAAAGGCGGCTTGATGCCGAGCACCAGTGGCGTCAGTTTGGGAAAGCTTCTGGGGCGGTGGTTTCCATCCTGCGCGTGGCCGGAATTTATGGCCCGGGTCGTCTCCCAGTGGAGGCGGTATGCCGGGAAGAGGCGTATCGGGTGGATTGGCCGGAGCCCCGCTATACTAATCTTATCCATGTGGATGATCTCGTTGATTTGATCTGTACCACACTGGATTGGGGTCAATCTAACCGATTATATCATGCTTGTGATGGGGAGCAGCGGCTCCAGGGAGCCCTACAGGAGGCAGTCGCTGAGGTGCTGGGCAAGGGGCGAGTGACTCGCCTCAGCCCGGCAGAAGGCCTACGCCTCTTAAGCGAGACCCGGCTTTCCTTCCTGAGAGAATCTCGGCGTTGCAGTAATGCCCGGGTTCGGCGAGAGCTTGCCTGGGTGCCCCGCTATCTGGCTCTCCGAGAAGGGGTTCAAAAGAGCCTTCGGGAAATGGGTGAGTTGGCGGATTCCGCCGTTTGAGAATGGATTTCCGGAAGGGTTGAATGGCTGATGCGGATGAAAGGGAGGAAGGACGTCTCCCTCGTCCTGTGCGTAGTTATGCCTTGCGAAAGGGCCGCTTGACCAAGGGTCAGAAGCGGGCCCTTGCAGAGATCCTTCCCCGTTACGAGCTTCCCCCGCTACCTAAAGTGGTGGACTGGCGCCAAGCCTTCGGACGGACTGCCCCCGTTGCGGTTGAGATTGGCTTCGGCGGAGGCGACGCCCTCTTTGAGATGGCCCGCCGTCATCCGAATTGGAATTGGATGGGGCTGGACGTCTATCCCCCGGGCGCAGGCAAGCTCATGCTTGCCTTGGAAAAAACGCCCCTTCCCAATGTTCGAGTGGCCTTGACGGATGCCGTGCCTTTCCTCATGGACCGTGTCCCTTTTGGCAGCCTAGAGGCGGTCTATGTTTTCTTTCCTGATCCCTGGCCCAAGGCTCGCCACCACAAACGACGCCTAATCCAACGGCCCTTTTTGGATTTGCTCGCGGAGCGCATGGCAACGGGGGCCGACCTGTATCTGGCTACCGATTGGGGAGATTACGCAGAATGGATGGTTGAAGCCTTGGAGATCCACCCCTGTTTCGCCAATGCCCAAGGCTCGAGGAGTTACGCTCCACGCTGTCCTGACCGTCCACCCACAGCCTTCGAGCGTCGCGGAGCAAATCAAGGTCATGAGGTCTATGACTTGCATTATTGGTGCCTGTAGGACCAAAGCCCGTTAGCCAAGGCTGGGATAAGCCTAGCCCCTGGAGCCGACCGAGCCGAGGGGGCAGCAGATGAGGCCAATTGGGGAGGTTGCGGGGTGGCTAGGCCGCCAGGAACAGCTCGACTAAGTCATTTAGAAAGGCTCGCCCTTGGGAAGTGGGGATCAGGGCATTTGGTTGGGGCTCCAGCAAGCCCTCTGCTTCGGCTTGCTCCCGAATCGGGGTCAATCGGTTTAGGGGCAGGCCCGTACGTTGGGGGAACAGAGCAGCAGCCACACCAAATTGAAGACGCAGGGCGTTCAAGGCGAAATCGGCGATACAGTCCGGAGCGTCTTGGAAAGTGGCTTCAGCGGTAGCTGCCCCCGTCCGAGCCTGGGCGAGATAGGTCTCGGGGCCAGCGTAATTCCGAGTACGTAGGATGCCCTGATCCAGGCTGATCTTCCCATGGGCTCCAGCCCCCAGGCCCAAATAATCGCCGTATTCCCAGTAATTCCGATTATGTCGGCATTGATGCTCGGGTAGAGCGTGATTGGAGACTTCGTAAGGAGGGAAGCCGCACTTACTCAACCAAGATCGAAGCCGGTCCTCGGTTTCGGCTAACTCATCCGGATCCGGCAGGGATGGGGGACGAGCGGCAAAAACGGTGCCGGGTTCAAGGGTAAGCTGGTAGAGGGCAATGTGATCGGGCTGCAGTGCCATTAGCCGGCTCAGGTCCGCCTCGGCCTCAACGGCGGTTTGTTGGGGTAGCCCGAACATAAGATCCAGATTGAGGCTGGAAAAGCCAGCCTCACGGGCTGAGGCTACCGCTTCCTGGGCTTCAGCAGCCGTGTGTACCCGGCCAAGATCCGAAAGGCGGTCGTTGTCCAGAGATTGGACGCCGATGCTGAGACGGTTAATCCCTGCTTCCCGGAAGCCCACAAAACGAGTGGCCTCACTTGCGCCTGGGTTGGCTTCCAGGGAAATCTCACAATTCGGGCTCAGCCCCACTCTCCTTTCTAGGGTCTCCAGCACCTCAGCGTAGAACGCTGGAGTAAACAAAGAGGGTGTCCCTCCCCCAAAGAAAACGGATTGGACTTGCCGACCCTTGAGCCGGGGAGCCCACTGGCTCAGTTCGGTGCATACAGCCTCTAGATAGGCGGCCTCCGGCAGCTCCCCTTGGCGAGCATGGGAGTTGAAATCGCAGTAGGGGCATTTCTTAAGGCAGTAAGGGATGTGGACGTAGACCGCTAGGGGGATCTGATTAGGATCGGGTCGAGGAAGGCTCATTCCTTACCCTCCAGGCGTCGGTACAATTCCTTCATGGCTCGGCCCCGGTGACTGTGCTTGGCCTTTTCCCCCGGTGGAAGCTCAGCAGCGGTGCACTGGCATTCCGGCACCCAAAAGACGGGATCGTAGCCGAATCCATAGGATCCGCTCGCTTCAAGGGTGATGCTTCCCCACCAGCGCCCTTCGGCGATCATTGGACAGGGATCCCCAGGATGCGCCAGAAGTACGAGGGTGCAGACGAAGCAGGCAGACCAATCCTGCTCGGAGATGCCCTGCAGTTCGTTGAGGAGCTTCTGACGCATCTCGAGGTCGGAAGCTCCAGAGCCCGCATACCGGCTGGAGTAAATCCCGGGCCGACCATTCAGTGCCTGGACGACGATTCCCGAATCGTCGGCTAATGCCGGCAGTCCCGTGATGTTGGCAGTATGCCGGGCCTTAATGAGGGCGTTCTCGACAAAGGTGGTCGCCGTTTCTTCGGCTCCTTCGATACCGAATTCGGACTGAGAGCGGATGCGCCAACCTAGAGGCGCTAACATGGCTCCGAGCTCGGAGCACTTGCCCGGGTTGCCGCTGGCCAGGATCATTTCCCGCATGCTGTTTACTCCGATGCCGGTTTCGGGAATTGCCAGGCGGGCGTTAATAAATAGAGCTGGCCTTCTTGCCGCATCCGACCCGCAAGGCGCCTCGCCGAGTCGCCGTGGCCGACAAACAGATCAGCTCGAACGGGGCCCTGAATGGCGCCTCCGGTATCCTGGGCAAAGACGAGCTTGCGGAATGCTGACCCCTCGTCTCTACCTTGCGTCGCCGGGAGCCGAGTGACGAGCCAGATTGGCGCCCCCAAAGGAATATGGTCGGGGTCCACTGCAATTGAGCGATGAGGAGTCAATGGGCTTCCCAGGGTACCTATCGGGGCTGGAGGGGTGCGATCCCGCAGCTGGAAAAAAACATAGCTCGGATTGCGGTTCAGCAAGGCCCGCCTTTGTTCCGAGTGGACCTGAAGCCAGCGCCGAATCCGCGGTAAGGTGACCTCTGCCCCATCCAGCTCGCCCCGTCTCGCCAGGATACGGCCAATAGAGACGTAGCGTCGGCCATTTTGGTCGGCATAATCCAGAGCCAGGGTCTTCCCGCTTGGAAGCCGTACGCGTCCCGAACCCTGGATGTGGAGGAGGAATCGGTCAATGGGATTGCTCACCCATAGGAGCTCGTTGCCGGATAAGGGGCTTTTCGGGCCCTCGATTTGGGCACGGGTGTAGTAAGGCACAACCCGGCCTTTCGGGGTAAGTCGGCCTCGCACCGGCTCGCCTTGAAGCTCGGGAAAACGTCCCCCCAGATCAATGTGGAGCAGATCCGAAGGGGGAGCGTAGATGGGATAGCGATAACGCGAGGAAGGTTGCCGGCTTCCCTGGAGAAGGGGCTCGTAGTATCCTGTTGTTAAGCCACTGCGTCCTCCTTGACGGTTGTACACTGGCCTGGGAACAAAGTGCGACTGGAAGAAGGCCCGCACCTGGGCATTGGTGGGATTGGGGTACAGTTTGGCTTCCGCACAGATGCTCCGCCAGGGCTCTTCTTCCAGGCGGTCGCAAGTCCGGAGTAGGGCTTGCCAAGCCTCCGCCTGGCTGCCCTCTTCCCAGTAAGGAAGCTGGGCCCAGGAGATCGGCTCGCCGGGACCGGGCCTGGGTGGAGACGTCCATAGGGCACACCCAAACAGGGCAAAGGCCAACGGGATAAGGACCACAAGGGATTGCTCCCACCCTCTCAAACGAGGTCCTCCTCTGACAGGGCTGCGATTGGATGGCGAATGGTGCCTTAGCCCCCCTTCCGGTCCAAGTGGCGAAGAGGTTCTATCTCGACACGCGTCCCTCCATGGTACTTCAAATCCAGCAATGGCGTGCCATCGATTAGGCCCGCAGATACTGAGGCCACCTATGGGAGATAACTGATCGCTCCGGTTTTGTCGGGGCCTTCTCCAATAATGGGGGAACCGTTCCGCGAGGGGCCGCCCGCCGGGTGCCCCTCAATTGACGATTCCCCCTCAGCGGGCCAATGCTTGGACTTGGCTTCTGTCCTTTGTGGTGACTAGACGAGGCGCTGGCAGACCCTTGCTGGCCTTGCTGATAACGGATAATAGGGCGAATTTGGGCTTGGAAGTAGGGTTACGCTTGGAATGATTCACAGTATGACCGGCTTTTCTCAAGCTCGGGCGGATCTGGAGAGCGGGTGGGCCACTTGGGAGCTACGTAGTGTCAACCACCGCTATTTGGAGATCTCTCCTCGGCTCCCTGAGGGCTTCCGCTACCTGGAGCCCATGATTCGGGAGATCGTAGGCCATGCTTTGAGGCGAGGCAAGGTGGATGTCAGCCTGCGATTCGGAGCCCAGGGCGAAGGGGGGCGGGGGCTGGAGTTGGACCACGAGCTGGTGCATAAGCTGATTAAGATGGGCGGGGAGGTAGCCCGGGAACTGGGAACCGGGCAGGACCTATCCGCAGGCGAGCTCCTGCAATGGCCGGGGGTTGTCCGAACAGTGTCTCTGGATCCGGAAAGGATCCAGCATCGCCTGCGAGATGCCCTGGAGGCGGCAACCGAAGGCCTAGTAATGGACCGGCAACGAGAGGGGAAGGCCCTCCTCCAGGCCTTGGTTAGCCGGATTGAGGCCTTAGAAGGCTTGGTGGAGCGCATTTGCGATCGTTTGCCCGAAGTCCGAAAAGGCCTTCGGGAGAGATTGGAATGGGCCTTGGCCGATTTGGGAGAACGGTTGGAGCCAGATCGATTGGAGCAGGAACTGGTGCTCCAGATCCAGCGCCGGGATGTGGATGAAGAGGTAGATCGCTTGAAGACCCACCAGGGAGAGGTTCGCCGAATCTTGGAAAAAGGCGGACCGGTAGGGCGGCGGCTGGATTTCCTCCTTCAGGAAATGAATCGAGAGGCCAATACCATCGGCTCGAAGGTCCCCGATGCCCATGTGAGCCAAGCGGGAGTGGAGGTCAAAGTCGTTCTCGAACAGATGCGGGAACAGGCCCAGAATGTCGAATGATCCGACTGGGGGGTCTCGGGTCCTCGATCTGGAAACGAGCTTGGATCTGCCAAGTCAGCCTGGCCTCTTGCTGATCCTTTCCGCGCCCTCCGGCGCGGGGAAGACTTCCTTGTATCGCACCCTCCTGGAGCGCATGGATGGGGTGGTGGCTTCCGTGAGCCATACCACGCGTTCGCCTCGGTCGGGGGAGATTGAGGGGGTGGATTATCACTTCGTGGACTTTGAAACCTTCGATCGGCTTGCGGAGGCGGGGGAGTTCCTTGAGCACGCCCAGGTTTTTGATCGCCAATATGGTACTAGCCGGGGCGCGGTCGAGCGGCAACGGAGGGCGGGAAACGATGTCGTTCTGGAGATCGACTGGCAGGGAGCGCGTCAAATTCGAGAAAGGGTGCCCGAGGCCGTCAGCGTCTTTATTCTTCCTCCTTCCCGAGAGGTCCTGTGGCAGCGGCTAATGGATCGAGGGCAGGACAGTCTAGAGATCGTCAAGCGCCGAATGCGATCGGCTGAATCCGAGATCAGTCACTACGCTGAGTACGATTACGTCATCGTCAATGATCGTTTCGAAGAAGCCGTGGCCTGTTTGGAAGGCGTGGTCCGTGCTGAGCGCTGTCGCCTAGTTCGACGCAAAGAGGCCTTGGCCAGATTCGCGGAACGGTTGATGGGGAACTAGCCCCTTATGGCTTTTAAGCCAAATGCTTGGGCTTATGTGGGGTCTAGGCGGGGGCTAGAAGCGATTCTCTGGTTTTTGAACGCCTATTTCCCTGAGGAGGTGGGAGAGCTTATGGCGCGTATAACCGTTGAAGACTGCCTTAATCAGGTTGATCAGCGCAACCGCTTCCATTTGGCATTGATGGCTAGCCGGCGAGCCCGGCAACTCCGGAATGGGGCTAGGCCATTGGTCTCTGCGGGCGAAGATGACTATACCGTTTTGGCTCTCCGGGAGGTCGCCAGTGGGAAGCTCAATTTTGAGTATTTAGATCAGGTAGATCGGGAGCTCGAGGGCTTGCCGGCTTCGGAGGACAGGGCTAGCGCATCCGGTGCCGATTCCGTAGCGGAAGCGGCCGAAGCACTAGGAGCCGGCATGACTGCTGGTATGGGGCGTAGCAATCAGGAGCCTGCCCTGTTAGGCAATGAGGACCGGGAAGAAGAAAATGGCCCCCATATGGAGGAAACCCCGGAAGATCCTGAACTTCATAAGGATCTGAAGGAGGATCCGGAGGTGCCGGAAGAAGAGGGGTCGCCCAACGAAGATGAAGGATAATTCCCTTCCCCCTCGGTTGGGAGCAAGCGAGTTCCTAGTGCCGAGGCGGTAGGCCTTCGCTGTGCTACGCACTCAAGAGCTCATGGATGAGGTGGAGACCTATCTGTCCCCACAAGAAGTGGAGCGGGTCTACCGTGCCTATCTCATGGCGGTTTCGGTCCATGAAGGCCAGAAGCGGGCTTCCGGTGAGCCTTTTATAACCCATCCTATCGCTGTTGCCCGTATCCTCGCGGGCTATCGTATGGATGCCCACTGCTTGGTTGCTGCCCTCCTCCATGACGCGGTTGAGGACACGCCAGCTACCCTGGATCAGGTACGTGATCGGTTCGGCCAGGAGGTGGCAAAACTGGTGGATGGGGTGACCAAGCTCGGCCAGGTGCATTTCGAGACCCAGGAAGATGCGCAGGCGGAGAACTTCCGCAAGATGCTCCTGGCTATGGCCCAGGACCTACGGGTCGTCATTATCAAGCTAGCCGACCGGCTTCACAATATGCGGACGTTGGGTTTTCTCCCGGAGGCTAAGCGGCGCCCCATCGCCCGTGAGACCTTGGAGATCTTTGCGCTACTTGCCCACCGCTTGGGTCTCCATCTGGTAAAGGCCGAATTGGAGGATCTAAGCTTTTGGCATTTGTATCCGCGCCGTGCCCAGGCCATCTCCGAAGGCCTGCGCAAGGAGCGTGGCAATCGGGCCCATATCATTGAACGGATCAAAACGGCCATTCAAAAGGATTTGTCTGAGGCAGGGATTCAAGCCGAGGTTCGGGGCCGAGAGAAGCATCTTTACAGTATCTACCGAAAGATGCAGCGAGAAGGAGTGTCTTTTCAGGAAATCCATGATGTCTATGCCTTCCGTGTCCAGGTCGAGGAGGTGCCGACCTGCTATCAAGTCCTGGGACGGATCCACAACCTTTTCAAGCCCATCCCTGGGCGATTCAAAGACTACATCGCCATTCCCAAAGTCAATGGCTACCAATCCTTGCACACGGTCGTGGTCAATCCCTTCGGGGGAGTCATGGAGTTGCAGATCCGCACCCCGCAGATGGACAAAGTGGCTGAAGTGGGAATAGCAGCACACTGGCAGTACAAGATGGCAGATGCAGGCACTAGCGCCCGAGAGGGGCGGCCTGATCCCGGCTACGGGTGGTTGCAGCAGCTCTTGCAGATCCAACGGGAGGCCGGCGACTCAGCGGAATTCTTGGAGCATGTCAAGGTGGATCTCTTCCCAGAAGAGGTCTATGTGTTTACTCATAAAGGGGAAATCTTGCGCTTGCCTCACCGTGCAACTCCCGTGGATTTCGCCTACGCAGTGCATACCGAGATCGGTCATCAATGCGTGGGAGCGCGGATTAATGGCCGGATTGAAAGTCTCCGCACTCCCCTCCGCAACGGTGACTGGGTGGAGATCCTTACCGATCCCGAGCACCAGCCCAACAGCTCATGGCTCCACTTTGTGGTGACCGGCAAGGCCCGGTCTGCCATCCGTCATTACCTCAAGACTCAACAAAGGGAGACCGCTATCGCCCTAGGTCGGGGAATGTTGGAGCGCACGCTAGAGGGGGTAGGGATCGCCTTCGGTGAGGTCTCGGACAAGGCCCTTCAGGAAGTAGCGGATCATTTCCAGCTCGAGTCGCCTTCCGCACTCTTCGAGACCATCGGGCGGGGTACTGTGCTGGCTCCCGCCATTGTACAGTACCTATTTCCGGGTTACTTAGATAAACAGGCCCGGATCAGTGAAGGCTCGGAGGACCAGGAGGCCGCCCTTGCCCATCTTAATCCCGCTAGTGGCAACCTTTTGATCCGTGGAATGGAGGACATCGTCGCCAACCTGGCGCGATGCTGCTATCCTCTCCCTTACGACCCCATCGTTGGCTTTATCTCCCTAGGTCGCGGGATTACGGTCCATCGCAAGGATTGCCCCAATCTTCACGAGCTGGCGCATCATCCAGAGAAGTGGGTAGAAGTGGAGTGGACCGGCGAGCCTAGGGGAGTTTTCCCCGCCACTGTGCAAGCAGTGGTCAAGAATACCAAAGGGGTTCTGGCGGAAATGGCTTCCCGGATCGCTGAGGGAGGGGCCAATATCGATCACGTGCTAGCGGAAGACCGCGACGGGCTTCACAAGGTCATCTTGTTGACCCTGGAAGTGGAGGGACGCGAGCACCTTGCCCATCTCTTGCGACGCGTCCGGGGCTTGGAAGGAGTGGAGCGAATTGTTCGGAAGAAAGGATAGGAACGGCAACGGGAAATAGCAAAGGAATGGAAGAAGGCACTCCCATGCGATGCCCTCGCGCGTTCCTATGATCCGGGACAAAGGGGTCCTACAGGATCGTTAGGAGCCAGAATGGTTAAGCGGGCTTTTGGATTCGACCCGAGCGAATGCAACGGGTGCAAACATGAACCCGTTTTGCCCCCCCATTACTCCGGATGCGGATCTTTTGCAAATTGGGCAAATAGCGCCGACGCGTCTTGTTATGGGCATGACTAATGTGGTTACCCGTTGCCGGTCCTTTCCCGCAGATCTGACAACGTCTCGCCATGGTGCTCTCCGCTAGTTATCTCAGAATGGCTGATAAGCCTATCAGGCTACGCTGCTTGCGTCACGAGCGTACCTCACTTCCCTCGTTATTCCCTTGCACACTGAGGCGCTTCCCTCTTGCGCCGACGTTGAGGGCAGCAGCCGAGATCGATCTTGAGCCCTTTGGAGATGGGGACTCCTAGTCTGAGCCAATTGCCTGGTCTGGGCGCCCGAATGGCCGAGCGCCTCGAGCGACTCGGGGTGAAGACACCGGAAGATCTGCTTTTCCACTTGCCCGCTCGATACCAGGATCGGACACAGGTCCGGCCAATCGGTGATCTCCAACCGGCGCTCGAGACCGGGTGCCAAGGGGTTATTTGGGGGACCGAAAAGCTGGGGCAGCATCGCTCCATGTATGTGGTCCAGATCGCGGATGGGACCGGTTTCCTTACCCTGCGCTTTTTCCGAATTTGGCCTTCGTTGATCCGGGATCTAAGATCCGGTCGGGGCATTTGGGTCTTTGGTGCCGTCCGGGCCGGTTGGCAGGGCCTTGAGATGGTCCATCCCGAGTTCCGGATTGGCGATGGAGAACCCCCTTCCCCCCCCAGGTATTTGACCCCAGTCTACCCTTTAACGGAAGGAGTCACTCAGGGCCGGCTGCGCACCTGGATCGGCTACGCCTTAGACTGGCTCGGTTCGAGCCTTCCCGAGCATCTCCCTCGCCGGCTTCGGGAAGAGCACGATTGGCCCCCCCTCGGTGAGGCCCTGGAACGAGTCCATCGACCGCTACCGGACACCGATGCTGAGGCCTTGGCGGGATTCCAGACCTCAGCTCAACAGCGCCTTGCCTTTGAGGAGCTTCTCGCTCAGCACCTAGCCATGCGAAGGATGAAGGCCTCTCTCCGAAGGCGGGGAGCAAAGCCGCTGCATCCCCAGCAAGGCCTTGTGGAGGCTCTGTTGGAACGACTGTCTTTTTCCCTGACAGGGGCCCAATGGCGGGCTTGGAGGTTGATTCGGACGGATTTGGCAAGAAGCCGCCCCATGCGTCGTTTGTTGCAAGGGGATGTGGGATCGGGCAAGACCGTGGTCGCTGCCTTGGCGGCTCTGCAAGTGGTGGATGCAGGCTTCCAGGTGGCATTTCTGGCTCCCACGGAGATCCTTGCGGAGCAGCATGCGGCGACCCTTCGAGGTTGGCTGTCGCCGCTCGGGGTTGAGGTGCATTTTCTGGGAGGCAGCTTAGGCGGACAGGAGCGGCGCTCTGAGACCAAGGCCATTGCCGTGGGTCAGGCCCAGGTGGTAGTGGGGACCCACGCCCTATTCCAAGAGGCAACCTGCTTCGCTCGCTTGGGGCTGGTAATCATTGATGAACAACACCGATTCGGGGTCCATCAACGGATGGCGCTCCAAGAGAAGGGATGGAACCCGCATCTACTGATTATGACTGCGACCCCCATCCCTCGGACTCTGACCATGACGCTCTTGGCCGATCTGGAAGCTACTGTAATCGATGAGCTTCCCCCGGGCCGTTTGCCGGTAGAGACTGCGGGTATCTCGGACGTCCGACGACCGGAGGTGGAAGAGCGGATTCGCTCCGCTGTGGCCCAAGGGGAGCAAGCCTATTGGGTTTGCCCCCTTGTCGAGGAAAGCGAAACCCTTCAGCTCAAAGCCGCCACGGAAACGCATCGGCGTTTACAGGAGGCCTTTCCCGAGCTTGCCTTAGATCTGGTCCATGGACGCATGAGATCCAGCGAGAAGCAGGCCGCTCTGTCTAAGTTCAAGGCCGGTCACACGCATCTACTTGTCGCTACTCCGGTGATTGAGGTCGGGATCGACGTTCCCAATGCGACCCTTATGGTGATCGAGCACGCCGAGCGAATGGGGTTGGCCCAGCTCCATCAGCTCCGTGGTCGGATTGGTCGAGGTGGGCAGCGCTCGGCCTGTGTGCTCCTTTATCACCCTCCTTTGGGGGAAAAGGCCCGGCGCCGCATCGCTGCCATGCGTGAGACCAATGACGGCTTCCGCCTAGCCCAGATCGACTTGGAACTGCGTGGCCCCGGCGAAGTCTTAGGCACCAAACAAACAGGGGGGATGCGTACGCGCATCGCCGATCTCAGTCGAGATAGGGGACTGGTAGCCGCTGTCCCCAAAGCAGCCGCCGTCCTGTTGAAGGAAAACCCGCAGGAGGCACAAGCCCTGATCCGGCGGTGGGTAGGTGAGCGAGCGGTATACGGCGAGGTGGGGTAGCTCGATTCTCCTTGACATGCTGGTGAGATGAGCGCCATCTTGCGCAAGCCTCGGATTGTGTCCCAGAAGAGGATCCTTCGGAAAGGTCATGAAGGACCAAAAACGGTGTTGGCTCTACCTTTGGCGGGAGGTCAAAAGCGGGACCTACTATCCCAGCCCGGAATTGATCCGGATGCGCCATCGCTACCGCCTCCGTACGCCTCGCCGTCCTATGGATGCTAGGGAGGCTGCGGCGATTTTCCAGGAGACGGTCGAGGCCCATGACCGTTTCCAGGCCGAACTGGATCACCGAGTGGACCGGCTGCTGGAGTATTTGCTCGGTCCCGAAAGCCCCTCCGATGATAGCGGCTCGTCCTGAGTCCCCTCCCAGCGGTTCCTATTGCCTGCTATTGGAATCTTGAGGAAGATGGCTATGGTGATCCGCCTCCAGCGAGAGCCTTTCGAAACAGAGGCTGAACTCCTGGCCCATCGACCTTATCGGAAGGACATCGGAGCGGAGGTCCATTTCCTAGGGACTATGCGGGATCTCAATGGAGGCGAGGGCATCGCTGTAATGGAGCTTGAGCACTACCCGGGTATGACGGAGCGCGAGTTGGAAAAAATCGTCCAAAGGGCAAGCAGTCGTTGGCGAATCTTAGAAACATTGCTTGTTCACCGCTTCGGAGAGCTTCGTCCGAGGGATCCTATTGTGTTGGTGGCTGTTTGGTCCGAATACCGGGATGAGGCCTTTGACGCTTGCCGCCATATCATGGATGGTCTCAAGACCCGGGCGCCCTTTTGGAAGAAGGAGCGGTTAGTGGATGGCCGGGTGCGATGGGTTGAGCCCGGTTTGGGGGAGGGCCACCCCTTGGCCGAGCCTCTTTGAGAAGGCGATCCCTGTCAAAGGGGCAGGGGGCGATTGTGCCGTCCATTGCTGATCATCCCAAAAGCCCGGTAAATAGGCTGCTACCTCCTCGCGTGTAATAGTGATCGCCTCCTCCCGGAGCTTTGGGAGGATCCCGCCACTAACCCCACTCGGCTAGGCTCCGTGTGAGCCAGCTCGGGACCCATCGAGCCGAAATGGTAGGGTGAAGACTCGCCGGCCCCGAGCAATACGCCTCCTTCCTACCTTCCTTAGGAGCCCAGGGGGAGAGGGCATCGGCTCCTTGCCCTAAGATCCCGTGGGGAAAGAGCCCAAGCCAAATTGTGCCATGGCTCGACTCGGGTTAGCCTTCCTCACTACGTGGGGAAGGCTCGACTGCGGCTAGCGGGCCGTATTCTGGTCACTTCCCTGCACTCCGACCTGGCTGTAAGCAAGGGAAAGCGTGCCATGGAATACAGCAAGATCCGGGCTCCCGAGGAAGGGGAGGCCATAAGCCGTAGTCGCGAGGGGCAATGGCTCGTACCCGATTGCCCCATTATCCCTTATATCGAAGGCGACGGTATTGGAGTGGATATTACGCCTTCCATGCAGAGGGTCGTCGAGGCCGCCGTTGAAAGGGCCTATGATGGCCATAGGCAGATTCAGTGGATGGAGGTCCTTGCGGGAGAGAAGGCAGCGATAGCCTATAATCGCAGCCAATGGCTTCCCGATGAGACCATACAAGCATTGCGTGACTACCGGGTGGCCATTAAGGGCCCATTAACGACTCCTGTGGCTGGAGGCTTCCGCAGTCTCAATGTCAGACTGCGCCAAGAGCTCGATCTGTTTGTCTGTCTCCGGCCGGTGCGCTATTTCAACGGTACACCCTCCCCACTTAAGCGGCCCGAGACAGTCGATATTGTGGTCTTTCGAGAGAACTCCGAAGACCTCTACGCAGGCATCGAATGGCCTGCCGGTTCCCCCCAAGCCCGAAGACTTTTGGAGGTCCTGGAACAGGAGCTCGGTGTGGCGGCGATTCGTTTCCCCCAGACTTCCGGGATCGGCATTAAGCTCATATCTGAGGAAGGCACCCGGCGACTTGTCCGAAAGGCCATTGAGTACGCCTTGGAGCACAATCGCCATTCGGTGACTCTGGTCCACAAAGGCAACATCATGAAGCACACGGAAGGCGCCTTTAATCGCTGGGGCTACGATGTGGCCGAGGGGGAGTTTGGGGACCGGACTTTTACCTGGCGTCAATATCAGGCTCTGTGTGAAGAGGAGGGCTTAGAGGCGGCGGAGGCTGCGTGGGATGCGGCTGAAGAGGACGGGCGGATCTTGGTCAAGGATGTTATCGCGGATAATTTCTTCCAGCAGATCCTGCTCGCACCCGCTGAGCACGATGTGGTCGCTACGATGAACTTGAATGGGGATTACATTTCCGATGCCCTGGCCGCTGAGGTTGGTGGGGTTGGTATCGCTCCCGGGGCTAACCTGTCCGATGATTATGCCGTCTTTGAGGCAACGCATGGCACCGCTCCTGAGCTCGCTGGCCAGGATCAGGCGAATCCCGGCTCCCTGATCCTTTCCGCGGAAATGATGCTGCGCTTTCTCGGGTGGACGGAGGCCGCGGATCTGATTATCAAGGGAATGGAAGGTGCGATCTCCAGTAAGACAGTGACCTCGGATTTCGCTCGCTTGATGCCAGAGGCCTCCCTGCTTTCCTCTTCCGAGTTTGGCAATGCGGTTGTGGCGAATATGTGATTGGTGCGGGCATTCCGCTCCGTTTTAATAGGGAATGAGTGAGGATGTTGATCCACGAGTACCAGGCCAAGGCCCTCCTTGCCGAGCACGGCGTCCCTGTGCCGGCGGGCCGGGCCGCCTTCACCGTTGCCGAAGCAGTGGCCGCCGCCGAGGGTCTAGGGGGTGAGCGATGGGCCATCAAGGCCCAAATCCATGCGGGGGGAAGGGGCAAGGCTGACGGCATCCAGTTTGCCGACTCCTTGGAAGGGGTTCGACATCGGGCCCAAGCCCTTCTGGAACACCAGCTGGTTACCGAGCAAACCGGTCTACGCGGACGTCGAGTATGTCGCTTGCTGGTGGAAAAAGCCTATGAGTCCAGCCAAGCGTTCTATGTTGGCGCAGTTGTGGACCGTCATAGCGATGCCATTGTGTTTATGGCCTCGAGCGAAGGGGGGGTGGATATCGAAGAGGTGGCCCGGAAGCAGCCCGAGAAGATCCTCAAGGTTACCGTGGATCCGACCGTCGGTTTCCAGCCTTTCCAGGGACGCAAGCTGGGGTTTGGTCTGGGCATGGCATGGGCCCAGGTCAAGCCGTTTGTCCGAATCCTTGTGGGGTTGCATCGAGCCTTCGTGGCCAAGGACGCTTCCCTTGTGGAGCTCAATCCCTTAGTGGTTACCAGCGAGGGCGATTTGCTTGCCTTGGACGCTAAGTTCAACCTCGATGACAATGGGCTCATTCGTCATCCCGAGCTGCGCGATTTGCGTGACCCCAACGAGGAAGAGGCCAAGGAGCACGAGGCCCGTTCTCACGATCTGCACTACATCGCCCTGGAGGGCAATATCGGCTGCATGGTCAACGGTGCCGGTCTGGCCATGGCTACCATGGACATGATTCAGATCAAGGGAGGCGAACCGGCCAATTTCTTGGATGTGGGCGGTAATACGTCGGCCGAGCGGGTAACCGCTGCCTTCAAGATCCTCCTTTCGGATACTAACGTTGAGGCCCTCCTGGTCAACATCTTTGGAGGCATCGTGCGCTGCGATGTCATTGCTGAGGGCATTATCGCAGCGGTGCAGGAGATCGATGTGACGGTGCCGCTCGTTGTCCGCTTGGAAGGTACCAATGTGGATCAGGCTCGACAGATATTGCGCGAGTCCGGCTTAGATTTGATCACGGCGACCACGCTAGCGAATGCGGCTGAAAAGGCGGTGGCGGCTAGCAGGGGGAGAGGATGAGCATCCTAGTGCACAACGGGTCCAAGGTGCTTTGCCAGGGCTTTACCGGGGAGCAAGGCACCTTCCATTCCCGCCAGGCCATAGCGTATGGGACCCGTATGGTGGGAGGGGTAACCCCCGGGAAGGGGGGACGGGCTCATCTGGATTTGCCGGTGTTCGATACCGTGGAGCAGGCGGTGGTCGCCACGGGAGCTGATGTGAGCGTTCAATTCGTCCCAGCTGCCCTCGCTGCTGATGCCATTATGGAAGCGGCGGATGCTGGCATTGGACTGGTGGTGACCATTACCGAGGGCATGCCCGTTCTGGATATGATCCGAGTTAATGCCTATCTTAGGAATCGCCCGACACGGCTCATTGGTCCCAACTGCCCCGGTGTGATTACACCCGGCCAATCGAAGGTGGGCATCATGCCTGGAGCCATCCATGCTGCCGGCTCAGTAGGGATCGTATCGCGTTCGGGGACGCTGACTTACGAGGCCGTTCATCAAACGACTCAGCTTGGCCTGGGGCAATCCACTTGCGTTGGCATCGGCGGCGATCCTATCAGTGGCAGCGATTTCGTGGACATCTTGGCCCTTTTTGAGAGCGACCCGGATACCGAGGCCGTCATCCTAGTGGGCGAAATTGGGGGGACCGCTGAGGAAGAGGCCGCCCACTTCGTTCGGGAGAGCATGAGCAAGCCGGTGGTTGGCTACATCGCTGGGTTGACTGCTCCCCCGGAACGGCGAATGGGGCATGCGGGAGCCGTGATCTCGGGGGGCAAAGGCAGTGCGGAGGAAAAGTTTGCTGCACTGGAAGATGCCGGGATTGCGGTTACGCGCTCTCCAGCCGACATCGGTCAGCGAGTAAAGGAGGTTCTAGCCAGTCAAGGGTCTCCCCTTTGGCCACTTGAGCCCGGGAGCACGCGTTGAGCAAACCCGGTCTTCGTATTGCCCTGGCTCAGCTTAATTTGGTCGTGGGCGACTTGGAGGGCAATGTCCGCCGGATCAGCGAGGCCATGGAGACCGCCTGTGAAGCGCAAGCCGATCTCTTAGTGACCCCGGAGTTGGCCATTACCGGCTATCCGCCCCAGGATCTGTTGTTCCACTCTCGATTCTTGGCCGATGCTGAGGCCGCCCTTGCCGGGCTGATCACCCGAGTGAAGGGGATAGACCTGGTGGTTGGTCACCCTGAGCGCCATGGTGAGGGCCTCTATAACAGCGCTAGCTGGATCCGTGATGGCGAAGTGATTGCCCGTTACCGCAAGCAAGTGTTGCCCAACTATGGCGTGTTTGATGAGAAACGCTACTTCTGTGAAGGGCAGCATACTTGCGTGGTAAACAAGGCTGGGGCGCAAGTAGGGATTAGCATCTGCGAGGATGCCTGGGTGGAGCAGGGGCCCTTGCTAGCTACTGCCCGGGTGGGCGCCGAGCTCCTGCTCAATCTCAATGCTTCGCCCTATGATTACACCAAGATTCATCGTCGCGAGCGGGAGCTCGGAGCGCGGGCTCGCGAGACCGGCTTGCCGATTGCTTATATCAACCTGGTGGGTGGCCAAGACGAGCTGGTATTCGATGGGGCTTCCTTCGTGGTCTCTGCTGACGGCGCCGTGGTGGAACGCTTGTCGGCCTTCGAAAGCCGAGTTTTCCAGAGTGATTGGAGTCGGGAGGGAGGAAAGCTGTATCCCCCTAGGGTAGGGGTGCTTCCCGCCGCTGGACTCGAGGCGAATGTCTTCAGGGCCCTTACCACCGGTATTCGGGATTATGTGGACAAGAACGGCTTTCCGGGTGTGATAGTAGGCCTGTCCGGAGGCATTGATTCCGCGGTGACCCTATGCTTGGCCAAAGTAGCCCTTGGCCGCGGACGGACGGAAGCAGTATTCATGCCCTCGCGCCATACCGCTGAGATCTCCGGAGAAGATTCCCGAAAGCTGGCCAACAATCTGGGTATTCCCTTGGGCGAGCTGCCCATTGATGCTGTTCATCAGGCCTTTATTGAACTCCTGAGCCAAGAGCTCCCTCTCGATCCCCTCGGCACAGCGGTCGAAAACCTCCAAGCCCGTGTCCGTGGCGCCCTGCTTATGGCCATCTCCAACGAAAAGAATCTAATGGTGCTGGCTACGGGCAACAAAAGTGAGATGTCCGTGGGCTACGCCACCCTCTACGGGGATATGGTCGGCGGCTTCTCGGCCCTCAAGGATGTCCCCAAGACCCTCGTCTACCGGCTAGCTCGATACATTAATCAGGAGGGGGAGGTTATTCCCCAACGGGTCATTGAACGGCCGCCCTCGGCCGAGCTGGCCCCCGATCAGAAGGATTCCGATTCCCTACCTCCCTATCCCCTCCTTGATGCCATCCTCTATGCCTATGTCGAAGAAAACTGCACTCTGGAGGATATCGTGGCCCGCGGCTTCGAGCCCGAGCTAGTGCGTGACATCCTGAATCGGGTGGAAAATAACGAATACAAGCGACGGCAGGCGCCTCCCGGCGTACGCATCAGCCCACGGGGTTTCGGAACCGATCGGCGCTATCCCATCACCAACCGGCATCGCTTTTGAGGCGGGGCCCAATCGGATCAAATCGGGCGGGAAGGGCCCGATTCCGCTCAGCTATGCGCGCCAAAGGGTAAGGCTATGCGAAAGATCGAGGCAATCATCAAGCCATTCAAGCTCGACGACGTCCGTGAAGCCCTTTCTGAAATGGGCATTGCAGGGCTCACTGTCACCGAGGTAAAGGGGTTCGGACGGCAGAAAGGGCATACGGAGCTTTACCGAGGGGCGGAATACGTGGTGGATTTCCTGCCCAAGGTCAAGGTGGAGGTCATCCTTGGGGAAGACCAGGTGGAGCAGGCCATCGAGGCCATCATGGAAGCCGCTCGATCGGGGAAGATCGGCGACGGCAAGATCTTTGTCCTGCCTGTGGAGCGTGTCGTCCGAATCCGAACGGGGGAGGAAGATGCCCAGGCGATTTGACGGCCTTTGGTTGCTATCGCACCCCTGGCAAAAAGAGGGGCTTTGTTTGGGCCCTATGGTGAAGCTTGGCTTGGGGGGATTTGAGTCCCGTCCGCCTGTGCCTAGCCGGTAGCCAATGCGCTCGCTGGCTGTGCGGCTCCAGAGGCAGCAAGTTCGCGGGAGGATAGTGTCCTTACCGATAGAGGACGATATCCCTAAGTTTGCGCCGAGGGGTTGGCTCCGGGACTTCGGCGGGATAACCCAGAGCCAGTATGGCAACGGGACGTAGGCCCTCTGGGAGGTCCAAGAGGCTTAAGAGCCCTCTCTCCTCGAAGGTACCCACCCACGCCGAACCAAGGCCTTCAGCCACTGCGGCAAGCTGGATGTAGGTAGCCGCAATGGTGGCGTCCTGAAGAGCGAACACCTCCCGTCCTCGCTCCTCGAAATATTGGGCTGAGCGCTCGGGATCGGCACAGAGGACGATATTCACTGGCGCCTCGGCAAGGAAGGATTCGCCAGAGTGATCGGCCAGCTGCTTCCGCAACTCCTTGTCCTGGACGACGACCACATAATAGGCCTGGAGATCTCCCGCGGAGGGCGCAGCCAGGGCCATCTCCAGTACCCCATGCAAGGCCTCGGGCTCGATAGCTACTTCGCTTTGGTAGCGGCGCACACTATGGCGATGGCGAACGGTCTGAAAAAAGTCCCACATGATCCTAAGCAGCTCCTCGTCCCCGTGCGGGGAGTCCCGGTTTCCCCTTTGCCTGCGTCTCCCCTGGCTTCGTTACTTCCTCGCGGGCCTTGGAAAGCCAGGGGCTGTTGGGATAATTGCGCTTTAGTATGGCCAGGGTCTCCCGGTGTAGCACCTCTAGGCCCAACCGGGCGTAGCCGCGAGCCATTAGGGCTAGGGCCGGCTCGACGGCCTCGCTATGGGAATGGCGGGTCAGGATCCGATGGCACCGGTTTACCATGGCCACATAGGCTTGGCGATCCAGGTAGAATCGGGCCACATGGAGCTCATGCTGGGCCAAGAGCTGGTTTGCCCGATGCATGCGTTTGAGGGCGTCCTCAGCATAGGGGGAATTGGGGTGCTGGCGCAGGAGCTGGCCGAAGGCTTCAACAGCCTTTCGGGCATTCTCAGGGTCCCGGTCCGGCTCCCCAATCTGACTGTAATGGGCAAGCCCTTTGAGGTAGCGGGCGTAATCAACCCGGGGATGGCGGGGGTGGAGCTGGATAAATCGCTCGGCGGCCTGGACGGCGGGTACGGCCTCGCCTTTTCGATAATAGGCGTAGGCCGTCATAATTTGAGCTTGGAGGGCCTGGCGATTGTAAGGGTAGAGGGATTCCAGGCGCCGATAACGATCGATGGCTTGCCCATATCGGCCTTGCTCGATGGCGCGCCGCGCCTTTTCCAGGATAAGGTCTGGGGCATCCCCCTCCTTGACCTGGGCCGAGCCACAACCCCCTAACCAGCTAGCGGTCATGAGGACGCCTAGCAAGAGCAAGCATAAACGAGCCAATTTGCCCCTCAAGTTGAGATCGATCATCGAGATCGGGAAAGGAACAGTTTAGGAGAATTCCGAAAGTGGCAAAAGTGGCTTCTCGAGCCCATGAAGATGCCGTTCATGGCATCCAGATACCGCAGTCCTGGCGTGGCCAACGCCTGGATCGAGTCCTCGCGCGCCTCTTCGAGGGGCATTCCCGTTCTGAGGTCCAGGCGTGGATCGAGTCCAACCGGGTGCGCCTGGAAGGCCAGTCTGTGTCCACTAAGGCCCGGATCAAAGGGGGCGAGTGGGTTGAGGTAGCCCCACCCCCTTATTCGGGTGAGCCCGAAAGGCGAGGCTGGAGGGCCTCTCCTGTCCCCCTGACGGTACGGCATGCTGACGAGGCACTCATCGTGGTAGCTAAGGAGCCAGGCCGGGTGGTCCATCCAGCCCCTGGCCATCGGGAGGATACCCTAGCCAATGGCTTATTGTACCGCTTCCCGGAGCTGGGTAAGCTCGATCGGGCCGGGATTGTCCATCGCTTGGATCGGGACACCTCCGGGCTATTGGCGGTGGCTCGAACCCCTATAGCCCGAGAGAGCCTGGTGAGTCAATTCAAGCGTCATGCGGTGGAGCGACGTTACCTGGCCCTGCTCCACGGGGAGCTTGCCAGCGGCGACCGCATCCAGGCCCCCATTG
>CAYVMM010000010.1:0-20798 GCA_964452535.1 uncultured Gammaproteobacteria bacterium
GCTGCGAGATCGGGCAGAAGCTACCGGGGCCGATCCCGACCCCGAAATCCGGGAGGAGTGGCGCGTGGCGCTTGCAGCAGCGGCCCCAGAAGGGGCGCCAAATATGGGATAATGGGTATTTGCGGTAGCGACGCTTAAACCTCGCGCTGTCGCGAGAAGGAAGGCCGCCCATGGCAACCTTGGTGGTTTGTTCCGGAGGCCTGGATTCGGTAACCCTGGCTTACCGGATCGCTACGGAGGGCGACCTTGTCGGACTGGTCGCTTTCGATTACGGCCAGCGCCACCGCAAGGAGCTCGATTTTGCGTCGGCCACGGCTGCTCGATTAGGAGCCGTCTTCGAACTTGTGGACCTGGCTTCTCTGGGCAGGCATCTCACCGGCTCCGCCTTGACCGATCACATCGCGGTGCCGGAAGGCCGCTATCGCGCCGAGACCCTGGCCATCACGGTGGTGCCTAACCGGAATGCCATCTTGCTGAGTATCGCCTTCGGCCTCGCCTCCAGCCGCGGTTGGGAGCGCGTGGCAACAGCCATGCACACGGGCGACCACCCCATCTATCCCGATTGCCGCCCTGCGTTCCTGGAGGCATTCGCTGCGATGGAGGACCGGGCCCTAGAAGGACTGGGGCAAGTCACCCTGCACGCCCCTTTCATGCATTGGTCCAAGACCGATATCGCCGCCGAGGCCAACGAGCTGGGCGTCCCTGTGGCTGAGACTTGGTCCTGCTACCGGGGCGAGGAAACCCATTGTGGTCGCTGTGGCACTTGCATCGAGCGACGCGAAGCCTTTTTTCTGGCGGGCATTGAGGATCCGACGGTGTACGCTGATCCCGACTACTGGGCCCGAGCTGCTCACCCGAACGGCTAACTATGTTCACCTTAGCCTTTACCCGTCGTTACAGCATGAGCCATCGGCTGCTGTCTCTCTACGACGGACCATGCGGCATTCCCCATGGCCACAATGAATACGTTACCGTCAAGCTAGCCACCCATCAGCCACAGCCGCTGGACGGCCAGGCAAACATGGTCACCCCCTTCCAGGCGGCCAAGCAGCGCTGGCATGCCTGGATCGACGGGCGAGTGGACCATACCCTGCAATTGGCGATCACCGACCCTTTGCTCACCTATTTCCGCGAGCAGGAACCTGAGCAGCTTCCGCGCGTCCTGGTAACCCCTGGCGACCCTTCCACCGAGGCCTTGGCTGCCTGCTTCATGGCCAAGATTAGCACCTTCTTACGGGATCAACGGAGCCCCTGGCAATGCACCGAAGTCCGAATCGAGGAGACCCCGACCAACACGGTGATCTTCGACGGCATCCCGGAAGCCATCCTACCCACCGATGGTTTCCCCAATCCACCCTGGTGGCAGCGTCCCGACGACAGCATTAATGATCTCTAGTAGCCCCGCCGGGGTCAGGAATCCCCTACGTATCAGTGAGATCTTTGGACCCACTATCCAGGGCGAAGGGGCGCTGAGTGGTCGGCCCACAGTATTTGTGCGCACCGGCGGCTGCGATTACCGGTGTGCTTGGTGCGTCGCGCCTCACAGCCAAATCTTGACCGCCGACAGGCAATGGGTCCCAGCGGGGGAAATCCAAGCCGGAACCGAAATCTTGGGCACCGCTAGAAGGGATAAGGCGTTCCCCGAAGGCCCTGAGCCTCTTTATGGGGTCCAGGCCATGGGAGGCTATCAGCGGGGAACTGTCCTGGGGACCGTTTCCCGAAAGGCGCCGCGGGCCCGGATCCACTTCGAAGACGCCCCCAGCGTCGAGGTCTCAACAGGCCACCGCTTTACCCGATTCGACACCGGTTGCTTCATCGCCGCCGACCAGCTATCCCCCGGCGATAGGCTAAGCTATCTGGGCAGCCGGGAACCAACGGAAAGGGAACCCCCTATCCCCGATCACCTGGCCCCAACAGGCTGGCCGTCCATGAGCCAAGGGGGAGAGAGACAGCAGGCTTGCGCCACAGTGGCTACAGTGGCGTCAATCGAAGCGGGCGAGGTCGTATCCATTAAGACCGACCTCGGCACCTATGTTGCCGATGGGCTCCTAGCACGGAATTGCGACTCCCTGTTTGCCGTGCTGCCCGAGCACCGGAAACAATGGCAAGCTTGGAGAAGCGAGGAAGTGCTCGCGGAAATCGATCGCCTGGCTGGAACCCCCATCTTGGTGACCCTCTCCGGCGGCAATCCAGCCCTCCAGGACTTGGGACCGCTCATTACGGCAGGGCACGCGCGCGGCCACTCCTTTGCCTTGGAAACGCAGGGCTCCATGGCGCAGCCTTGGTTCGCCGAGCTGGATCACCTAACGCTCTCCCCTAAAGGCCCTTCCAGCGGCCATCTAACCGGCCTAGCGGAACTAGAGACCTGCCTGGAAGCCGCGCAGGAACACCCTGAGACCGTCTTCAAGGTGGTGATCTTCGATAACCGAGACTACACGTATGCCCACTCCTTGGCGGCGAACTACAGGGACTATCCCTTTTATCTGCAGATCGGGAATCCAGAGCCCGAAGGGGAGCCCAGCTCGGCCGATCTCATGGCTCGCTTCCGCTGGCTGGCCCATCGGATGCTAGCGGATCGGTGGTACAGCGCGCGGCTATTGCCGCAGCTGCACGTGCTGGCGTGGGGAAATCAACGCGGGGTGTAATCCCGAGGGGGCCATTAATGCCTAATGGGCACGAGCTACACTATCTGGGCGACAGCCGCGCTCAACCCCCGGATACCCCGGAGGAAGCCCGACTGGAAGCGGTCCCCGATCCCCACGGGAGCACCGACTACCTGGTACGGTTCACGATTCCCGAGTTCACTACACTATGCCCAGTCACGGGTCAGCCCGATTTCGCCTACCTCATGATCGACTATGTACCGGATGGATTCATCGTGGAGAGCAAGTCCCTAAAGCTCTTCCTAGGGGCCTTTCGCAATCACCCGGCCTTCCACGAGGATTGCACAGTAACCATTGCCAAGCGTATTCAGAGTACGGTCCAGCCCAAGTGGCTGCGACTGGGGGGCTATTGGTATCCACGAGGAGGCATCCCCATCGACGTCTTCTACCAAACGGGCGAGCCTCCTGAGAGTGTCTGGATCCCCGATCAGGGGGTTCCTAACTACCGAGGCCGAGGTGGTTAATCAGCGTAGCACACTACTCGAATAGCCAGTCGAGGGGCGCATGGTAACGGATCCTGAACACCACGAGGGTGAGAACAGTGATCACCACCCCCACGAGGAAAGGCGGCATTTCTTCGTCCTCTGACCCAGGGCTCAATGGGGTTTCCCCATTCGTGGACGATGCGGTCTGGACGAAACAGTAGATAGGCACGGCAATGGCGATGAGTACCAAGACCAAGGCCACCGGAAAAGGCGTATAGGCCGCGGCAGTGAAAAGCCCGGCTTCGATGACGATCTGGGAGGAAAGCCGGCAATGGGAAATGAGCTGCTTGGACGCGGGCGGCGCCACGAAGGCCTCCTTTGTGCTGCATGTTCGTGGTTCTCGTCGGTTCCCGCTCGCGGCGTATTCTAGCCGCTAGCGGGCCCATGGTCGAGCACTGGAATCATTCAGGGGAAAGCGGACTCGTTCCACACCCGTTTCTAGGTGACCATCCGCCCGTAGCTCAAGCCAGCGATAGCCCGGCGGCCGGGTATCGTAGGTGGATTCAGCCGCCCTGGGAAGGAACTGCAAGCAGGTGGAAGGAGTACCAAGATAGCGGACCCCCGCCCGGCTCGTCTCGAAATCCTGATGGATATGGCCAAAGATCACCGCCCGCACAGCTACATGGCGGTCAAGAACGCTAAATAAGGCCTCCGAATTGGCTACCTTCATGGTGTCCATCCAGGGACTGGCAACCGATAGGGGCGGGTGATGAAGGGCCACTAGCGTGGGGCGCTCTGGCTCTGCCGATAAGGCCTCTTCAAGGAAGGTCAGCTCCTTTTGAGGTAAGAAGCCACCCGGCTCCGGTGGCAGAGCCGAATCCAATAGCAGGATCTGCCATTTCCCCACCGTGATTTTTTTGTCTACTCGCATGTGGGCAGAGCGCCGACACTGCCCACTCAGCAGCCCCTTATCTTCGTGATTGCCCGGTAGGCAGTAAATGGGCCGGTTCAGGCGAGCAAGGTACTCGGCCAAGCGTTGATAGCTCGAGGCCATCTCCTCATGGACTAAGTCGCCGGTAGCCAGCACCAACTCGACCTCCGAGTGCGAGCTGAGCGCCTCCTCGATTACCGCAGCTAGGGAGGCATCCACATCCACCCCTCCCAGCCGACCCCCCGGCTCGGCAAAGAGATGCGTATCGGTAAGCTGCAGGATCCGAGACAACGATTGTTCCCTTGCTGAGCCGGCTAAGAGGAAGGCCCCAGCCTCCGCTTTTCTAGCCTCCGTAAAAGAACTCAGTAGCCGAGCGTGACTTCCTTACCGGACTCGAAAAAGCCCCCCTCGGCCTCTTTCGAGGCCGGCGGCAGGTAGCACAGTAACCGGTCTCCAGGCCGCGGCTCTAGGGACCAGCCGGGGGTACAGAAGGCAAGTCCCCCACTGCGGCGCAGGAGAACAATGGGCTCCCCCTTATGGGGGCACTCCACTTGAACAACGCGCCCCCGGTTCCGCCCTCTGCCCTCCACCGCCCGGACCCGCTCTTCGTGGAAATGCCATCCCAAGTAGTAGCGGCGGGTCATCTCATCGTGGGTGGCCTCATGGCTAAAAGCGATCTGACCCCGCAGGGTATGGCTAAAATCCGGAACCTCCGAATCTATGCCCGCTCCCGTAGGCAGCTGGAAGACCCGCTGCCGTCCCAGCTCGGGAGCAAAGCGTGTACACACCAGTGAATTGTAGGCGGTATTATCGGTCGCGGCCAGCAAATGGCTAACGCTGGACAGATCAAGGCGCTGCTGCCCGAGATCGGAAAGGATCTCACCGGCATAGGTAGGAACCCCCACCGCTTGGGCCGCACTGAGGTGGTAATCGGAGCGATCGGCCAAGAGGATGGGGACCCTCCTTTCGTGGAGGCGCTGAGCGAGCTGGATGGTCCAGGGCCCCGCCCCGACGATCAGGAGTCCACTCGTACGCGAACCCGTAAGCCCCAACCATTCAGCGACAGGGCGAAAGGTCATCCCGTGGACAACCACCGTCGTCAAGATTACGGCGAAGGTTAAGGGAAGGAGCAGCTCGGCCTGCTCGAACCCGGAGCGAACCATGTCCTGTCCCAGGATCCCTGCCACTGCAGCGGCCACAACGCCCCGCGGAGCAATCCAAGCAAGCAGGAACCGCTCACGCAGGGGGATACGGGAGCGCAAGGTAGCCAAGAGAACGGCGAAGGGTCGCACAGCAGTCATCATCACTCCAACAAAACCGGCACTCCACCAATCGAGTCGTCCCAGCGTGGCCGGCTCAATATCGGCCGTCAGCAGGACAAATAGTAAGGTCACCAGGAAAACGCCGATATTTTCCTTGAACCGCTGAAGATCGAGGGCGCTGGCCAGTTGCATATTGCCCAGTACCAGACCCATGGTAGTGGCTGCCAAGAGGCCCGCCTCGCTTTGAAAGGCATTGGCCATGGTATACACCAGTAACACCGCGGCCAGCAGACCGGGCGCTTTGAGGAACTCAGGGACCCAGCCCGTTCGGTAGAGCCATCCCAGTAACCCACCCACCCCAGCCCCTAGTAGCCCCGAGAAAACAAGGACCACCAGAAGCCAACCGGACAGGCTCCAGAGGGTTAATCCCGTTTCCGTACCAAGGACGTATTCATAGGACAATAGGGCCAGGAGGGCACCGAGGGGATCGTTGATGATCCCTTCCCACTTGAATAAGGAGGCCACTTGGGGGCGCAGCCGTGCCTGGCGAAGGAGTGGACCCACGACCGTCGGGCCCGTGACCACCAAGATGGCCCCGAGCAGCCCCGACAAGGCCCAGGACAGGCCCGCTACATAATGGGCAGCCAAGGCTCCTAGCGCCCAAGAAAGCCCAACTCCTAAAGAGATCAGCCGGAGCACTCCCCCTGCGGTCTCTTGGATCTCATGGCTTTTTAGACTAAAGCCGCCTTCGAAGAGGATCACAGCTACGCTCAGTCCCACCAGGCTCTCGAAGGCCGGACCGAAAGTCTCGGAGGGAACAAGGAGGCCTGTAAACGGGCCGAGAAGCAGGCCGGTCAGGGCAAGCAGTATGATGGCCGGAAACCCCAACCGCCAAGCCACCCATTGGGCCAGGATCCCCAGAATCGCTGCCAGCGCAATGCTTATCTCCAGGGACTGGACCATGACTCGTCGGCCTCTCGGTAACGGAACATGAAATGGAAAAAGAGCGGGACTATAACAGCGAGACCCCGCCCTCGTGACCCGAAACAATAGCTAGGATTGCTGACGGTGCAGCCGAGCCGGAACAAGAGTCCGGGCTCCGGAAGCAGCCACCCTCGGACCAACCTGGAGGGGTAACAGGGCAACGCAGGCTTTTCTCCCTGCCCTACCAAGCCCTCGCGATTTGCTACATTTATTAAGGGGACGAAGGTTTTGCCATGATACGGTTAATAGGAGGCGGATGTCTGGATCCGCTACAGTCCGGCAAACGGCCCCTGCCCGTCTTGGGAAGAAGCCGATCCCGGCATAAGGACCGAAAAAAGGAGGCGCTTGTGCACGTCCTGGTGGCTCATGGGGGAGCCGGGCGCTGGCCCTCGGATCGCTCCGTCAATGCCCTAGCCGAATTGGGCCGGGCTGCAGAAGCTGGACGCAAGCACCTTGCCCAAGGGGGATCGGCTCTGGAAGCTGTTGTAGCTGCCGTTGAAACCCTTGAGGACGCGCTGAGCTTCAACGCTGGGACCGGTGCCAACCTCACCCTAGACGGCCGGGCAGAGCTGGATGCTGGTGTGATGGAAGGCAAGGGGTTGGCTACTGGTAACGTGGGAGCGATCGAGGGCGTTCGTCATCCCATTCGAGTAGCCCAGAAGGTCCTGGAAGAAACCGATCATGTCCTGCTCACTGGACGAGGAGCCTGTCACTTTGCGCGGGCCTTCGGTTTCTCCCACTACGATCCGGTAACCGAGGCCGCCCGGGAAAGGTGGCGCCGGCTCCGTAAGGCGCTAAGCACCAACGACGACAGCCCCAGCTCCTGGGCACTGCGTCGCCTAAAGAGCGAGCCGGGAGGGGATACGGTAGGTGCTGTGGCACGCGACGAAGGCGGTCAGCTAGCTGCAGCCACCTCCACTGGCGGTACCATGCTCAAGCTACCGGGACGAATCGGCGATTCTCCCCTCCCGGGAGCCGGCAATTACGCTGACGCCCATTGCGCCATCTCGGCCACCGGTCGCGGCGAGCTGATGATCCGGTTCGGAACGGCGCACGCCTTAGCCAATCGAATCCAGGCAGGGCACGCAACGCAAATGGCAACCGAGGCCATCCTAACTACCATGGAAGCGCGCCTGGGGAAGGAGGCTGGATTGATCGCGGTGGACTGGCAGGGGCGCATCGGCCTTGACCACCGGACGTCAGAGATGCCCTTCGCTATTACGGGCTCAGCCGAGGTGGCCTCCCACCACGGGATGCGGGTGGAGTGACTCGGCATGGCGCACGTCCCGCAAAGGGAAACAGCAACTGACGGACCTACCGGGAACTCTCCAGAGCGTTCCCCCGTTACTGGGCCGAAGTCCCCGAACAAAACAGGCTAGGGGCTCTCGCTCTCGAAGAGCTCAATCCAGTGCCGCACAGGGACTTGGGCCTTTGCCTCCAGATGGTGGAGGCAGCCAATATTGGCGGTGACGATCACCTCCGGGTCACTGCTTTCCAGATTGGCCAGCTTGCGATCCCGAAGCTGATTGGCCAATTTGGGCTGGAGAAGGGAATAGGTCCCCGCCGAACCGCAACAAAGGTGGGCCTCTGGCACGGCGGTCAATTCGAAGCCGGACTGACGAAGAAGCCGCTCCATCAAGCCATGCAGGCCTTGACCATGCTGGAGGGTGCATGGGACCTGGACCGCTACTCGGGAAGGCCCCTCAGGGACTAGAGAGGTCCCCTCCTCGGCCACGATCTCCGCCAGATCGCGAGTCATCTCCGCGACACGCTGGGCCTTCTCCGCGTAGTCGGGGTCATCGGCCAGATGGTGGGCGTATTCCTTAACCAGGGCCCCGCAGCCGCTGGCAGTCATGACAATTGCCTCAGCACCAGCCTCGATATACGGCCACCAAGCATCGATGTTGGCGCGCATATGCTCCTTGGCAGCCTCCGGAGCTCCCAAATGCTGATCAACGGCCCCGCAACATCCTGCGCCCGGCGCCTGCATCAAGGCAATCCCCAGCCGATCCAGAGCGCGGGCTGCCGCAATATTGATCTTCGGCGACAGGGCCGGCTGAACGCAGCCCGCCAGGACGAGCATCTGCCGCTGATGGCGCGCTTCCGGCCAAGCCGGCAGCCGTTGCCAGCGCGGAACCCGATCCCTCAGGACACGGGGGAGCAAGGGACGCATTAATTGACCCAATCGCAACAGACCCCGGAAGCGGCGCGGATAGGGAAGCACACGGCGCAAGGCGCCACGGGCAAGGCGCTCGTAGCGGGGACGCGGAACGCGCTCCTCGACCATGTGACGACCAATGTCCAGGAGCTTGCCGTACTCCACCCCGGAAGGGCAGGTAGTCTCGCAATTGCGGCAAGTCAGGCAGCGATCCAAGTGAGTCTGGGTCGCCCGACTTGGCTCAGCCCCCTCCATAACTTGCTTCATCAGGTAGATCCGGCCACGCGGGCCGTCCAGCTCATCGCCCAGTAGCTGGAAGGTGGGACAGGTGGCATTGCAGAAGCCGCAATGGACACAGCTCCGCAGGATCCGGTCGGCTTCCGCCCCCTCGGCAGTCTTCTGGATCGAGTCAATGATGTTGGTCTGCATGGCTAGAACTCGGGATTCATTCGTCCGGGATTGAGCAAGCCATAGGGATCCAAGGCCTGTTTGAGATGGCGATGGATTCGCGTCAAGGCAGCCCCCAGAGGAGGAAAAGGTTCTACCTGGAGAGCATCTCCCCGGAAGAGGGTCGCATGGCCGCCGACGCGCTCCGCCTCAGCACGCACCGCTTCTGCCGAGGCATCGGTCCGAATCCAGCGCAAGGCCCCTCCCCATTCCTCCAGGATGGGATCTGAGAGGCCCAGCGCCGGGGCCGCCGGCGGCAGACTGAGCCGCCACAAGGGGCCCGATCCCTGGAAGAAGGGCAATCGGTGCTCCCGCAAGTCACGCCAGAAAGCCTCCCCCCCGTTCAGCGCTTCTCCTCCGATGCGGCCCTCCGCCTCTTCTACTGCCGCTTCCGAGCCGGAAAGACGAACGTACAGTCGGCCTTCTGTGTAGGCCGTGGCGGAAAAGGGCAATGGCTTCCGAGTCCATTCGACCAACCAGTTCCGGGCGCGATCCGGATCTAGCTCTAGGACCCGAGTCCGACTCTGGGTCGGTTGAGGCAAGAGCTTGAGAGAGACCTCCAGCAGGATCCCCAAAGTCCCCAGAGAGCCAGCCATCAACCGGAAAAGATCATAGCCGGCAACATTCTTCATTACCTCGCCGCCAAACCGTAGGACCTCCCCTCGCCCATTCAAGATTCGCACCCCTAGAACCGCGTCCCGAACGGCTCCTGCCCAAGGACGCCGCGGCCCCGACAGACCGGCAGCCACCATCCCGCCCACAGTTGCCTCTTCTCCGAAGTAAGGTGGCTCAAATCCCAGCATTTGGCCCCTCTCCGCCAAACGCTCCTCAAGGGCCGCTAAAGGGGTGCCCCCCCGGACCGTCACTACCAGCTCAGTCGGGGCATAGTGAATAATCCCCGAGTGCCCCTCTATCGTCAGACGACGCCCGGACACCGGGCGTCCATAGAAGGCCTTGGTGCCGCCGCCGCAAATCGCCAAGGGCTCGCCTTCGGTTCCAGCCTGCCAGAGGCTCTCCTGGAGGGTCTGTGTGCGATCCCGCTCGGGCAAGGAAGATTGGCTTACCATCAGAAACGGGGCAGGTCGGGGAAGGGAAGCTGACCGTGGTGGACATGCATGCCGCCATACTCGGCGCAGCGTTTGAGGGCGGGAACCGCCTTGCCCGGATTGAGGAGCCCTTGCGGATCGAATGCCTCCTTAATCCCATGGAATTGGACCAGCTCGGGCTCAGCGAACTGAGTGCACATGGCGCTGAGCTTCTCCACTCCTACCCCATGCTCCCCGGTGATGGTGCCTCCCATCTCGACGCATAGCTCCAATATGCGCCCCCCGGCCTCTTCGGCCTTCTCCAAATCCCCAGGGCGATTGGCATCGTAGAGCACCAAAGGGTGGAGATTGCCGTCACCCGCATGAAAGACATTGGCTACCGGGAGACCGTATTCGGCGCCGATCTCACCGATCCGGGTAAGGGCCTTCCCCAGGTGCTGGCGGGGGATGGTCCCATCCATGCAGTAATAATCGGGCCGAACACGAGCCGAAGCAGGAAAAGCGGCCTTGCGACCGGACCAGAAAGTCGCCGCCTCCGCTTCCGTCGTGGCTGTACGCACCTCGGAAGCCCCCGCCTGCAGTAGGATTTGCCGAACCCGGACGACCTCCTCGGCCACTTCTTGAGGGGTGCCATCGAGCTCGCACAGGAGGATCGCGGCCGCCTCGGTGGGATAGCCTGCCCCGACGTATTCCTCAGAGGCCCAAATAGACAGGTTGTCCATCATCTCCAGACCCGCCGGGATAACCCCTTCGCCAATCACATCAGCGACGGCCTGACCCGCACTATGGAGGTCCTCAAAGGCAGCGAGCAGGACTTGCGTTTGCTCGGGAACGGGCACCAGCTTGACCGTGGCCTCCAAAACCACGCCCAGCATGCCCTCCGAGCCATTCATGAGCGCCAACAGGTCATAGCCCGGGCTGTCGAGGCTCTTGCCCCCCAGCTCCAGAATTTCCCCATCCACGGTAAGGACCTTGAGCCCCAAGATATTATGAACGGTCAGTCCGTACTTAAGGCAATGCACTCCGCCACTGTTTTCGGCAACATTACCGCCGATGCTGCACGCAATCTGGGAAGAGGGATCCGGGGCGTAGAATAGTCCATAGGGCTCTGCCGCTTGCGAGACAGCCAAATTGCGTACCCCAGGTTCGACCCGGGCACAGCGGTTGGCGGGATCCACCTCCAGGATGCGGTTGAATTTCGTCAGAGTCAGCAGGACGCCATGATCCAACGGCAAGGCCCCGCCGGAAAGGCCGGTCCCGGCCCCTCGAGCCACCACCGGGACACCGTAGTCGCGGCAGACCGCTAGAACATGCTGAACCTGCTCTACGGTCTCCGGAATCACGACAATCATCGGAAGCTGACGATAGGCGGAGAGGCCGTCGCTCTCGTAGGCTCGGAGCTCCTCCTCCTGGGTAATCACCGCATCGGCGGGGAGCATCCTCCGAAAGCGCCGGACAAGAGAGGCCGTCTCTTCCTGATCGGGGGCTTTGGCTTGGTAATCCATCATTCCCCCCTACTTATCTAGGGCAAGAGCGCTCAGTATAGGCGCTATAAGGGACCATTGAACAGTCACTTTCCACTTGTCGGGAAGATCGCCTCTACCTACAATCTTGACCATTTTCCTAGGCTCATCCATCGATCCAAGGACTCTCTCATGGAAGCGCATTCTTTTCATCCACCTCAGCGGACTCTGATGGGACCCGGTCCTTCCGATGTGCCTCCCCGTGTCCTAGAGGTCCTGTCCCGACCGACCATTGGTCATCTCGATCCGGCCTTCGTGGACATGATGGAGGAGATCAAGGGCCTGCTCCGCTACGCCTTCCAAACCGATAACCAGCTCACCTTCCCCGTCTCTGCGCCTGGATCCACTGGCATGGAAATGTGCTTCGTTAATCTGGTGGAACCGGGGGATAAGGTAGTCGTCTGCAAGAATGGCGTCTTCGGCGGACGGATGCAGGAAAATGTGGAGCGCTGCGGCGCCGTTGCCATCCCGGTAGAGGCGGAATGGGGCTCGCCGGTCGATCCCGCTAAGGTAGCCCAAGCCCTCGAGGCCCATCCCGAAGCCAAGATCCTAGCCTTTGTTCATGCCGAGACCTCCACCGGCGCCGCCTCCGATGCCGCGGCTCTTTGCCGGCTGGCTCGGGATCATGGTTGCCTCAGCATTGTTGATACCGTGACCTCCCTCGGGGGCATCCCCGTCAAAATCGACGAATGGGGGGCCGATGCCGTTTATAGCGGCACTCAAAAGTGCCTGTCGGCCATGCCGGGGCTGTCGCCGGTAAGCTTTAGCCCACGCGCTGTGGAGACCCTTCAGGCGCGCGCCACCCCCATTCAGAGCTGGTTCCTTGATCTCAACCTGGTATTGGGCTATTGGGGCAGCGAGGGCGGCAAGCAGCGGACCTACCACCATACCGCCCCCATCAATCCCCTCTATGGCCTCCACGAAGCCCTCGTGATCCTATGCGAGGAAGGATTAGAGGCTGCTTGGAAACGCCATCGTCGCATGCACGAGGCGCTCAAGGCAGGTGTCGAGGCCATGGGGCTGAGCTTTTTCGTCGCGCCCGAATACCGGCTTCCCCAGCTTAATGCTGTTACCGTCCCCGAGGGCGTAGACGAGGCAGCGGTCCGGCGACAGCTTTTGGAGCAGTACCGCCTGGAAATCGGAGCGGGGCTTGGTCCCATGGCTGGGAAGATCTGGCGGATTGGACTCATGGGCCACTCCGCGGGATCGACCAATGTCCTCAATTGCCTTGGGGCGCTGGAAGCGGTCTTGATCGCGCAAGGCGCAAAGCTCCCTGCCGGCCAGGCAGTCTCGGCCGCCATGGCGAGCTTGACCGACTAGATTCAATTGGACAGCGCTGCTCCGGGTCATGGTTCGATCCTTTCCTCGCGGCTACGATAGGATGAGAGCATGGTCAGAAATCTTAGCCTGGGGGATCGCTTGCATCAGGCCATGGAAGCTAAGCACTGCCAAGGCTTTGGCGACGCCCCTGAACCGCCTTATACTTCTTTCTAAGGGAGCCCAGATCCAAGTCAGTTGATCCTTTCCCTGTTAGTACACTCCAGGAGTTCCAAATGACTCGAGAGCGCGCACCCATAAAAGGAGCGCAGACGAAAGACCGCTACGTCCCGGTTAACCTCCGCCAGAGTGGCGATGCCGAAGTCAAGGCCCTCATTGGCACCCGCATCCGGAAAAATCCCTTCTGGCACAAGTCCGTGGAGCATGGGGTCCGGGCCGTAACGGTCTATAACAAGATGTATCATCCCCGCCTGTACTTCTCGCCGGAACAAAATAGCCTAATGGGGGAATATTATTATCTGACGCGTCACGTGACCTTATGGAATGTGGGAGTGGAGCGTCAGATCATGGTGCGCGGCCGGGATGCCCTAGAATTCGTGAACCGGGTTGTAACCCGTGACATGAAGGCCAAACTACCGGTCAACAAGGCCCGTTACGTTATTCTCTGCGACCCGTATGGCGGAATCATCAACGATCCGGTCCTGTTACGGGTAGCGGAAGACGAATTTTGGTTCTCGATCTCCGATAGCGACTTACTTCTGTGGTTTAAAGGGCTCAACGAGGGCTGGGGCTTCGACGTGGAGCTAGCGGAGATCGACGTTGCCCCTGTGCAGGTTCAAGGGCCGCAAGCGGATCCGCTAATGGAGAAGCTACTGGACGCCGACGTGGGCGATGTCAGGCCGTACGGGCTCTGGCAAACCCGATTCCAGGGCATGGACATCGTCGTCTCGCGGACTGGCTTCTCCGGGGAGGATGGATTCGAGATCTACCTCCGCCATGCCACCCAATACGCTGATCGATTGTGGGACGCCATTATTGAGGCGGGCGAGGAGTTCAATCTGCGGGTGATTGCGCCCAGTCACATTCGGCGCCTAGAGGCCGGCCTGCTTTCCTACGGCCAGGACATGGATCTAGAGACCAATCCCTTCGAGGTCCCATTGGAATGGCAGTTCGATCCGGACAAAAAAGATCCTTATATCGGCAGAGAAGCCCTGCATCGGATCCGTAACGAAGGGGTTTCGCGTAAGCTGGTAGGAGTTACCTTTGAGGGGCCTGCTGTCCATTGGTACAATGCCGATTTCTGGCCAGTCTATGACGTTTCCAGCGGTCAAGATATTGGCTACATCACCAGTGCCTTCCATTCCCCGAAGCTAGAGACCAATATCGGCTACGCCTTCGTCCCCATCGCCTACAGCGAGCCAGGCACGTCGCTTTCGATTGATATCCCGCTCGACCCAAGATGCCAAAAGGCCCAAGTCCATTTGCTGCCCTTTGTCAAGAAGGCCTAGCCGGCCTTATCCAGACTATGAGATTCCTGCCTTCCCCCATGCCTGAGGCCCCGCTTCGGGGTGGAAGGTAGGGGGGCCTCTCCGGGAGACCGCTTGGCGGCAATGTCCGCGCCCTGGGCTTGGCCGGGCCAAGGCCTAGCTAACCGGTCGGGGCTCTCGCTCCTACAAAGGGTCACGCATCAGGGGGGCATCAGGGAGATGAATCATTCGCCCGAGGAATCGGGCTCCTACCATGGCAGGTTCTATCTGGTTTTATCTGTAGGAGCGACGAGAGCCGCGACCTCGATGAATCGAGCGCCTAGGGTGGCCCTTCCGCGGGGTTCACTTGATGGGTTCGCTTGCTAAATCAGTCTCCTAAACCGCCGGATGGCCGTTCCGGGACAGGAAAGGGTGGCGTAGGAGCCCGACTTCGTCGGGCGAAGAGGCGGCTGGGCCCCGGTTTTGGGCAATTCGCCCGATGCCTCGGGCGCCGACGCCGGTTGCTTAGCCCCTGCTGCCACTCCGGGCCGAAATGACAAAAACCGTACTAGTTAGGAGGTTAAACAGGGGTAAAAAACAGGCCAGCAGCCATTCGAACCTTGGCAGGGCATTTTTGGTTCCATTCATTACCCATCTCAGATCCCTAATCGACCAGCATGGACAATGGTTGGACTTCTGCCTTTGGCATTGAGAAAGTACTATGTTAAGAGTCCCAGGTTAAGAAGGTCCACCCCCTTATTGCTCCCTTCCCCCCGCTGGAATAATTCACAGGCCGATCTCGGTGTGAGGGCAAACCCGCCCCGTCTAACATCGCCCGTTGACCATTCCCGGGCATGCGCCCATCCCCCTCAAAGGCCGATCCCACAGGGCGCGCCCCCTCAGCCGAACACCTAAAGGCCTCCCCAAGCAAATGCAGACCCCGCATCAAGGATAGGTAAACTGCCATGGGCCAATTCGACAGCCTGTTCGAACCCTTAACCCTCAAGGACCTAACCCTTCGTAATCGGATCGTCAGCACCTCCCATGCCGAGGTCTACGCCCAAGATGGCCTGCCTACGGAGCGATTCCGCCTCTATCACGAGGAAAAGGCCAAGGGAGGAATCGGCATGAGCATGTGCGGCGGTTCCTCTTCGGTCTCCATCGACAACCCGATGCAATGGTGGGAGTCGTTGGATATCAGCAACGATCGGATTATCCCTTATTTTCAGCAATTAACCGATGCCGTCCACAACCACGGCGCTGCCATGATGATTCAGATCACCCATAAGGGCCGGCGTAACCGTTGGGATGGCGATCGCTGGCCCCACCTGTTGGCCCCTAGCGGGCGCAAAGAGCCGCTCCACAAGGCCGACAGCAAGACCATGGAGATCGAAGATATCCAGCGGGTCATTGCCGATTTTGGCCAAGCCGCGCGCCGGGTCCGGGAGGGGGGGTTCGACGGCCTGGAAGTCTCCGCTGCCCATGAGCATCTCATCGACCAGTTCTGGGCTCCCCGAATTAATCAACGCACCGATGACTACGGGGGGAGCTTCGAAAACCGCATGCGGTTCGGCCTGGAGGCCCTCACGGAAATTCGCCGGCAAGTGGGCGAGGATTTTCCGATCAGCCTGCGCATGTGTGGAGACGAGCTCCACCCCAATGGGTTAAGCCATGAGGACCTAAAGGCCATCGCCGTCCGCTATGCCGAAAGTGGGCTGATCGACCTCTTGAATGTCATGGGCTCAGCTGGGGACACCCTGGACACCATTCCCAATGTCGTCCCTAGTATGCACTTTCCCCCTCAGCCGTTTGTGCACTTAGCCTCCGGGATCCGAGCCGTCGTCGAGCTTCCCGTCCTCCACGCTCAGAACATCAAAGACCCCATGTCAGCAGCCCGATTGATCGAGGAGGGGCACGTGGACCTCGTGGGAATGACCCGATCCCATATCGCTGATCCCCACTTTGTGAACAAGGTCCGCGAGGATCGAGTGGATGAGATCCGGCAATGCGTCGGCGCCAACAACTGCATCAACCGCATGTATTCTGGTATGGATGTGCTCTGCATCCAGAACGCGGCCACAGGCCGGGAGCAAACCATCCCCCATACCCTTTCCAAGAGCGACCGGTCCCGGCGAGTCGTCATCGTAGGCGGCGGCCCCGGCGGTATGGAGGCAGCCCGGGTCGCCGCCGAGCGCGGTCATACCGTGACCCTTTTCGAGCGGGAGAGCCGCCTTGGGGGACAAATCAATCTTGCGGCCCAAGCCCCAGCCCGCGAGAGCCTCAACGGCATTACCCGCTGGCTCGAGCTGGAGCTGCACCGTCTGAATGTGGAGATACTCCTAGAAACGGAAGCGAATGCGGAGCAAATCCGGCGCTACGAACCAGAGATCGTGGTAATCGCCACGGGGGGAACCCCCGATATCGGGGAGAACCCGGGCTGGGGAGCCCAGGAAGGCCGTGTGGTAAGCACCCATGCGGTGTTTGCGGGTCAGGTCGAGATCCCTGAGAATGTGCTCATATACGATATGCCCGGACGGTACGCAGGGGTTTCCTGTGCGGATTATTTGGCCGAGCGCAACGCCCTTGTGGAGCTGGCCTGCCCGGACATGGGCATTGGCGAAGAGGTGGGGGGAACCACGCGCCCCGTCTATCACCGACGGCTCTATGAAAAGGATGTCATACTGACGCCGAGCCTGCGCCTGCGTGAGGTCTATCCGGAGGAGGATCAATCCATTGCCGTTCTAGTCAATGAATACACGGGTAATGAAGAGGAGCGGGCCGTTGACTTGGTCGTTGTAGAGAACGGGAACCGCCCAAATGAGGCCTTATATTTCGAGCTCAAACCGGAAAGCCGCAATGCCGGGCAGGTGGATATGGAAGGGTTCCTAACCCAGGCGCTGGAATTCGCCCAAGTGGAGAACAATGGGGAGGCATTCTTCCTCTACCGCATTGGGGACTGCGTCTCGTGGCGTGATATCCATGCTGCTATGTACGATGCCATACGCATGGGTAAGGACCTATAAGGCTAAAGGCTACGCCTCAGGCCTATGGGCTCTTGCCTTCCTTCCGTTTAGGAGGCAGTAACGATGTCCCTTAATTGGGTACCTGCCTTTATCTTTTTGGTCAGCCTAGCCGGGGCCCTTCTAGGGCTAGTCCTTCGCAGCCGGCGCTGGCTGGCTGGCCGTCCCGCTCCCAGCGAAGGCCTTCGCGGCCTCCTACGCATCCCTCGACGCTATCTGGTGAATGTCCATGAAGCGGTTTACCGCGACCCCGTGGGCGGGCCAAAGCGAGGCGACACGGGAAGCCAGAACGCCATCCTGCACATCCTGACAGCTGGTGGCTTAACCGTCGCTACCTTGCTGATCTTGCTGCTCCACGTACTGGGACTAGGCGGAGCCGTAGCAGCGGCTTTGCTCCTAGCCGCATTGGCCGTCATGGCTGGCGGCGCGGTCTTGGTCACCTTGCGTCGACTGCCTCATCGACATTCGCCGCGTCTATCGCAAGGCGGCTTTAACCACCTTCCGGCTGCCTTGCTCGCTTTTATCGTCTTCTTCGCGGTGGTAACGCTGCCGGAGACAGGGGCCATAGCACCCATTCCGTGGTCCCAGTGGGAAGGATGGATATTAGCCCTGGTCGGGCTGTTCGGTAATCTGGAGCTCTATGCCGGCATGGGATTCGGTCCCATGAAGCATGCTCCCATCGGGGCCCTTCACCTTGCCTTCCACGAACGCCCAGCTCGGTTCGACAACCCCGCTGCCGAGACTGCGCTGCGCCCCTTGGATCTCGCTACTGAGCCGTTAGGGGCCAATCGAATCCAAGATTTCCAGTGGAATCAATTACTCGGATTCGATTCGTGTGTGGAGTGCGGCCGCTGTGAGGCCGCTTGCCCCGCCTTCGAGGCGGGGCAGCCACTCAACCCCAAAAAGCTCATTCAGGATCTGGTGATGGCCCAATCAGGGGCAGCAAGCCAGCGCTCCTACACTGGCCAGCCCCATCCCGGCATCTCGGGGATCAATCGCCATAGCGCTCCGGATCATCCCCTCATCGGCCTGAGCGAGGAGGCGGCCATCCATCCCGATACCCTATGGGCTTGTACCACCTGTCAGGCCTGCGTTTACGAATGCCCCATGATGATCGAGCATGTCGATGCGGTCGTGGAACTACGTCGCTACCAGACCCTGGAAGAGGGGGCCACTCCGGGCAAGGGAAGCCAAGTCCTGGAAGACCTCCGCGGCAGCGATAACTTGAGTGGACGCCCACCCGAAAGACGAATGGACTGGGCCACCGATCTAAACCTTCCTCGACTCCGGGATCGAGGGAGTTGCGAGGTTCTGCTTTGGATAGGGGAAGGCGCCTATGAGATGCGGAACCAGCAAACGCTGCGCGCTCTAGTCCAGCTGCTGCACAAGGCGGAAGTGGAGTTTGCTACCTTGGGCGAAGAGGAACTGGACTGCGGGCATGTCGCCCGGGTCCTCGGCGATGAGGCCCTATTCCAGGACCTTCGGCACCGCAACCTACAGACCCTGGCCCAATACCGGTTCCAGCGGATTGTCACTGCCGATCCGCACGTCCTACACACACTGAGAAACGAATACCCCGAGCTCAGCGATGGATGCCCGGTGGAGCATCATAGCGCTTTCCTGACCCGTCTGATTGAGCAAGGCCGCCTTAACCCTAATCCAGAGGAGGGCCCTAGTGCGGTTACCTTCCATGACCCTTGTTATCTTGCTCGCGCCAATCGTGAGACCCAAGCTCCTCGCGACATGCTGAATACCCTGGGGATCGAGGTCCGAGAAATGGCCAAATCCGGCGAGCGGACCAGCTGCTGCGGTTGGGGAGGCGGCGCCAGTTTCACCGACGTCCCGGGCGAGCGCCGCATCCCCGATGTCCGGATGGATCATGCCCGGGCTACGGAGGCTGAAACCGTGGGGGTAGCCTGTCCCAATTGTGCCGTTATGCTGGAAGGTGTGGTTGGACCAGGCCCCGAGGTTAAGGATCTAGCTGAACTCTTATTAGAGGGTGTGGAGGGGTCTGCATGAGTCCACATCGCCCCCCGAGACGAGATCCCCGAGCCGAGCGCAAGCGGAGAGATCGGAAGCAAGGCGCGGACACCGAGCTCTCGGAAAAGCATTCCAGCCGATCCCGCCGTCGGGACCCTAGGCAGGAACGGCGCACCCGTTCACGGCGGTCCGATCGCCACTCCACAAAAGCCCGGGAAACCCCCCAGCCCATCGTTATCGAAGAGCCCACTGAGTGGGTTTTGGCAGTCCCCGAGCTAGTCGACGGCCATCCCGATGAACACGATCGCGACATCCTAGGTGGGGGCCGCGCCTTGGCCGACCCGATCGGGGCGGCGGTAGCCGTTTTGGACCGAAAAGGAGAAGCCGAGGCCGATCTTGGCATGGCGGGAGCTGACCGGTTCATCCGCCCGGAACCCAATTGGCAGGCTCAGGGGCCGGAGGACGAGGCAGCCCTGATTCAAGCAGCCATCGAGCGATTAGAACCCCACCATATCTTGTTCCCCGACCTGATACCGGGATGTGGCGATCTCGGCCGGCGAGTGGCGGCCATGTTAGGCGAAGAAGCCGCTGTAGACGTGCGATGGTTGGATGCCCGTCAGGCCGTTAGCCGGGGCGACGGACAACGTAGCGAATATTACCGCTCTCCCCCTCCCCGCCTCCTCCTTCTGGCTCCGGAGGCCGCAGCGCCTCATGAAGGCGCGCCCCATGAAGCCCGTCCACTGGAGCCTCTCGGTCCCTTCAACGGGACTCGGCAAACGGGCGTGATAGAAGAGGGCCCGATTCCCATCGACCCCCAAACCATCCCACTATCCGAGGCAGCCTTCATCCTCGCAGGCGGCAATGGAGTGAAGGATTGGGAGAGCTTCCATCGCCTGAGTCGGGCGCTGGGGGCCACTGAGGGGGGCAGCCGGGAGGCATGCGATGCCGGGTACCTGCCCAGTGACCGTCAGGTGGGTATCTCCGGAACGCTGGTCGAAGCCGATTGCTATCTGGCCTTGGGCATCTCGGGCGCTCCCCAGCACCTTCAAGGGATTACCAATTGTGATCAGGTTATTGCCGTCAATACGGATCCTTACGCACCCATCATGAAGCGCGCCGACCTGGCCATTGTGGCCGATGTCCAAGCCGTAATGAAAGCGCTTTTGCGACTGGTGGAAGGGCAGGATCATGGAACCTAAAGTCGCCGTTGCCGTGTCGGTCGGACACCATCCGGCTACTGGACGACCTCGGCGAGCGCTGGGGGATGCGCAAGCACTGGAGCTAGCTCTTCGGTTAACCTCTCAGCCTTTCGTTCTCCATGCTGGTGAACCGGACGAGCGGGTCCTGCGGGATTATCTGGGCATGGGAGTCAACCGGCTAAAGGTGGTCGCTTGTCCTACCGGAAGCAACGTCCTGCCTCCCCTGAGCGAAGAGCTAGCCAGCGAAGCCCCGGCTATCCTCTTGACCGGTTTGCGAGCTGAGGAGGGGGTTGCTTCAGGCCAGCTTCCCTACTTCCTGGCTAAAGAGTTGAATGCCTCGCTGGTACCTGCCGTTACGGAAATCCAATCCGAGGCCAAGGGCTTCGCCTTCGCCCAGGCCTTGCCCAAAGGACGGC